>DASUAK010000164.1:0-5722 GCA_035763845.1 bacterium
GATGCGGCCCCCGTTGACGCCGGCCTGATGGAGCATCACGAGACGGTCCTCGATCGCCGGGACGCCGTTGGGGATCTTCGTGAAGTCCTCGCGGCCGCGCTGCTTCTCCTTGCCGAAGTTGAAGGGGCAGTGGTCGGTAGACACGACCGACAGAGTGCCGTCCGCGAGCCCCTCCCACAGCGCTTCCTGGTCGCGCTGCGTCCGGAACGGAGGCGAGCAGACGAACTTCGCGCCTTCGAAGTCCGGCCGGTCCAGGTCCTCCGCCGTGAAGAACAGGTATTGGATGCAGGTCTCGGCCGCAACCTTCTCCCCCCGGCGCTGCGCCGAGCGCACCTGGTCGAGAGCCGCCGCGCAGGTGAGATGCACGACGTAGAGGCGTGCGTCCGCAACACCGGCGATGGCAATCGCCCGAGCCGTCGCCTCCCCTTCCAGGGCGGCGGGACGTGTGAGCGGATGGTATCTGGACTCGCGGCGGCCCGCCGCCACGGCCTCGTGCTGCAGGACATCGATGATATCGCCGTTCTCGCAGTGCACCATCGTGAGCAGGCCGTGCTCGGCGGCCCGGCGCATCACGGCGAGGAGCTGCGCGTCGTCCAGCTGCAGACGGCCCTTGTAAGCCATCAGCACCTTGACGGTCGTGACGCCCCCGTCCGGGAGCTGAGCGATCTCGTCGAGGACCTCCGGACGCGGGTCGGCGATCGTCATGTGGAAGCCGTAGTCGATGCAGGCCTTTCCCTCGGCCTTGGCCTGCCAGGTATCCAGGGCTTCGCGCAGCGAGCGGCCTTTCGTTTGAATCGCGAAATCGAGATGTGAAGTGGTCCCTCCGAACGCTGCCGCGACGTGCCCTGTGTAGAAGTCGTCCGTCGAGGTGATATCGTCCAGGGGCATGTCAACATGGGTGTGCACGTCGATGCCGCCCGGAAGCAGATAGCGTCCGGCGGCGTCGATCACGCGCGTGTCGGCGCGGGGAAGATCCGATCCGATCGCGGCGATGCGCTCTCCGTCCACGAGCAGGTCCACCCGCCGCATCACGTCGGGGCCGACGAGGGTGCCGCCGGCGAACAGGGTGCGCATCCGGTCAGGCCGCGCCCTTGACCGGCGGAGGAGGTCCCGCGGACTTCCGCGGCGGCTCGAGCCCGACGAGGTCGTCCGGCCGCACCGGCACGCGGTTCAGCTCGCGGCCGGTGGCGTTCCGGAGGGCCGCGGCGATCGCGGCCGTGCCCACGATGGTGGAGGGCTCGCCCACACCCTTGGCTCCGAACGGCACGCCGGGCTCGGGCTCCTCGACCAGCTCGGACACGACCGGGGGCATGTCGAGGATGGTCGGGATGAGGTAATCGGTGAAGGACGGATTGAGGACCCGGCCGTCTTTGATCAGGATCTCCTCCATCACCGCCAGGCCCAGGCCCTGCGCCGTCCCCCCTTCGATCTGGCCGTGGACGCTCTGGGGGTTGAGCGCGCGTCCGACGTCCTGGACGCAGGCGACCTGCACCACCCGCGCCAGGCCCAGCTCCTCGTCCACCTCGACCACGGCGCGCTGGGCGGCGAAGGCGAACAGCACGTGGGCGTCTCCCTGACCCCTGGCGTCGAGGCTCTCGGTCTTGCGGTGGTGGTACACGCGGGTGGCGACGATGGGCTCGTCGAGGAAGTCCGTCACGGGAGCGATGGTGCGGCCGTCCCCGACGACGTCCGTCCCCGCGATCGCCAGCTGCGGGGCCAGCGCCAGACCCCGGGTGCGCGCCCACCGGCGGACGCGCTCGAAGAGCTGATCCCGCACGGCCCGGCAGGCCAGCTGCACCGCGCCGCCGGACATCATCGTCTGCCGCGAGGCCGAGCTGGACCCGGCCGAGCCGACCAGTGTGTCCGAAGGATGGAGGATGACCTGCTCGATCCCCAGCTCCTCGCGGGCGATCTGGACGAGGACGGTGTGCACGCCCTGCCCCACCTCGGCGGCGGCGCTGTGCACCTCGGCGACGGGGCCCGTCCCGCCGGCGAACAGCTTGACCCGGGCCTCGGCCGAGTCGTCGAATCCCGTGCTGTAGGCGATGTTCTTGTAGCCCACGGCGAAGCCCACCCCGCGCCGCAGGCGCTCGCCCCGGCTCACGTTTCCCGCTCCGCCGGGATAGGTGATCGGGTCGCGCTCGACGGGCTCGGGCGGGAGCGGGATGGCCGCGCAGCGGCGGATCACCTCGCGGACCGGCGCGGTCCCCCGGATGACCTGCCCCGTGGGGAGCACGGACCCGGTGGCCAGAGCGTTGCGCAGCCGCAGCTCCACGGGGTCGAGGGACAGCTTCGCGGCCAGCCTGTCCATCTGCGCCTCATAGGCGAAGCACGCCTGCACGGCGCCGAAGCCCCGCATCGCGCCGCAGGGCGGGTTGTTGGTGTAGACCGCGGTGCCGTCGATGACCGCGTTGGGAACCTCATAAGGCCCGGCGGCAAAGGTGGACGCGTTCGTGATGACGGCCGGCGAGGACGAGGCGTAGGCGCCGCCGTCGATCACCAGCCGCGCGTGCACGGCGACGAGCCGCCCGTCGCGCGTTGCGCCGTGGCGCATCCACAGGCGCGCGGGGTGGCGGTGCACGTGGCCGAAGAACGACTCCTCGCGCGAGTACACCATCTTCACCGGCCGGCGGGTGTGCAGGGCCAGCATGCAGGCGTGGATGTGCATGCTGACGTCCTCGCGCGAGCCGAAGGCCCCGCCCACGCCGGCGAGATGGAGGCGCACCTTCTCCTTCGGAAGGCCCAGGCACGGCGCGACCTGCTCCTGATCGACGTGCAGCCACTGGGTGGCGACGTAGAGGTCGATGCCCCCATCCTCGGCCGGCACGGCCATGCCCGACTCCGGTCCGAGGATGGCCTGGTCCTGCATCCCCGTTTCGTAGTAGCCCTCGACCCACACCTCGGCCTTCGCCTTCGGGCTGCCGTGCTCGATGTGGACGTGCTTGACCACATTGCCGTGGTCGTGGACGCGGATCGCTCCCCGGCGCAGCGCCTGCTCCATGTCCGTGACGGCCGGCAGCACCTCATAGATGACCTTGATGCGCTCAGCGGCCCGCCGCGCTGTTTCGAGGTCGGTGGCCGCGACGACGGCGACGGGCTCGCCCTGGTAGCGCACGCGCTCCCAGGCCAGCACGGGCTGGTCGTTGACTTCCAGGCCATAGGTCTTGCTCCCGGGCACGTCGGAGGCGAGGAGGGCGGCGTGCACGCCGGAAACAGTCAGGGCCTGCGTGACGTCGACGGCGCGGATGCGGGCGTGCGGGTGCGGGCTGCGCACGGTGTAGCCCCAGAGCATGTCCTCCGCCCACAGGTCGCTCCCGTAGAGGAACTGGCCCTTCACCTTGGGCGTGCCGTCCACGCGGCGCACGCTCTCGCCCACGCCGCCCTTCGTCCGCTCGCGGATCCTGATGCTCACCGGTGACTCTCCCGGGTGTGAGGCTTCGTTTCTCCGGCCAGGGAACGCCCCAGCCGACGGGCGGCCCGCCCGATCTCGCCTTCGTCCGCGGTGACCAGCTCGCCGTCGCGCACCACCCAGCGTCCTTCCACCATCAGATGGCTCACGCGCTGGGGGCGGCAGAAGACGAGCGCAGCCACGGGGTCGGCCTCGGCTCCGGCATAGGCGAGGTTGGCGAGGTCGAACAGGGCCACGTCCGCGCGCCGGCCCGCCTCGAGCGCGCCGATGTCGTCCCGCCCCAGGCACGCCGCCCCGCCGCGGGTGGCCACGCGCAGCGCCGCCCGCGCGCTCATCGCCCGCGGCCCGCTGCGCCCGCGGGCCACCAGCATCGCCTGGCGCACCTCGGCCAGCAGATCCCCGCTGTCGTTCGAGGCCGAGCCGTCCACGGCCAGACCGACGTTCACCCCGGCGTCGAGCAGCTCGCGCGCGGGGGCGAGGCCGGAGCCCAGGCGCAGATTCGAGGTGGGACACCAGGCCACCGCTGTGTGGGTCCGGGCGATGCGGCCGATGTCGTCCGCGTTCAGGTGCACGCAGTGCGCCAGCCAGACGTCCGCCCCGAGCCAGCCCAGGTCGTCGAGCAGCTCGAGCGGGCGCACGCCGAACATCTCGCGGCAGTAGCGCTCCTCGTCCAGCGTCTCGGCGATGTGCGTGTGCATCCGGACTCCGAGCCGCCGCGCCAGGGCCTGCGACTCCTCCATGAGGCGGCGCGTCGCCGAGAACGGTGAGCAGGGCGCTACGGCCACGCGGACCATCGCGCCGGGGGCCGGGTCATGCAGCCGCCGCACCGCATCCTCGGTATGGCTCAAGACGTCGTCGATCTCCTCGACGATCGTGTCGGGCGGCAGCCCGCCCGCGGACTGCCCGAGGTCCATCGAGCCCCGGCAGGGGTGGAAGCGCAGCCCCAGCTCGCGCGCCGCGTCCACCTCCGCGTCGAGCACGCCGGTGAGGCCGTTCGGGAAGACGTAGTGATGGTCCGTGGTCGTCGCGCAGCCGGAGAGGGCCAGCTCGGCGAGGGCCACGCGGGCGGCGGCCCGCATCCACTCCACGCTGAGACCCGCCCAGACCGGATAGAGGTCGCGCAGCCAGCCGAACAGACCCTCCTCCTGCGCGTGCACGCGGGTCAGCGCCTGATACAGATGGTGGTGCGCGTTCACGAGCCCCGGAAGCGCCACCATCCCGGTTCCGTCGATGATCTCGGCATCGCCCGGATCCGGGGCGCCGCCGCCCTCACGCCCGACCCAGGCGATGACGCCGTCCCGGACCAGCAGCGACCCGCCGGCGATCTCCGTGCCGGCGTCGTCCATCGTCACGACGGTGTCGCACTCCCGGACGAAGATCCCGCTCATACGCCGCCCATCTTCTGCGCGGCCAGCTTCACCGCGTCGAGGATCTTCGCGTAGCCCGTGCAGCGGCAGAGGTTGCCGGCCAGCGCCTCGCGGACCGTGAGCTCGCCGGGCGCCGGGTCGTGCTCGAGGAGGTCGGCCACGGCCACGATCAGCCCCGGCGTGCAGAAGCCGCACTGCACCGCGCCCGCCTCGAGGAACGCCTCCTGTACGGGATGCAGGCGCGGCCCCTCGGCCAGCGCCTCGACGGTCCGCACCTCCAGCTCGTGCGCCTGCGCGGCCAGCACGAGGCAGGAGCAGACCAGCGTGCCGTCCAGCCACACCGAGCACGAGCCGCACTCACCCTGCTCACAGGCGTTCTTCGAGCCGACCAGGCCCAGGTGCTCGCGCAGCAGGTACAGCAGGCTGGCGCCCGGCCAGACGTCCGCCTCACGCCACTCCCCGTTGACCTTCAGCCGGACGATCATGCCCGCCCTCCGCTCATCCCCGCAGCTTCCGGTCGTCCAGCGCCCAGGTCAGGGCGCGCCGGGCGAGCACGCGGCAGGCATGACGGCGGTAGGCCGCGCTGCCGCGCACGTCGTCGATCGGGCGGGCGGCCGCCCCCACCCGCTCCCCGAACTCCTCAAGCGCCTTGGCCGGCAGCGGGGCGAGGCGATCGTCCCACGCACCCGCGGCGGCCAGCGCCCTGGCGGCGAGGGCCTCGGCCTCCGGGGCGCGGAGGATGGTCGGGCCCACCGAGCCCAGCGCCACGCGGACCTGCCGCTGCCCCTCGTCCACCACGAGGCATAGCCCCGCGACGGCGATGACCATCGCGTTGCGTGTCCCGATCTTCGAGAACGAGCCCGGCCCGCGCGTGACCGTCCAGCGCGCGCCGAGGATCAGCTCATCGGGCGCCAGGGCATTCTTCTTCGGCCCGGTGAGGAACTGG
>DASUAK010000165.1:0-2709 GCA_035763845.1 bacterium
TCGGGCTGCTTCACGCTCTGCCATGCCGGCGAGGCGGGCAAGACGTACGGGAACAAGTACACGGCGAATCCCGGCGAGATCGGCGACATCTGGCACTGGAAGAGCATCAGGACGCAGCCCGTCGGCCAGGTGGACGATCAGTACGTGGACAGCACGCGGTTCGACGCCGCGACCGCGCCTGAGGCGGGGCGCAAGAGCGATCCCAAGACCAGCGGCGGCTATGCCGACAACGTGCTGGAAGGCGGGAAGCCCAAGTGGGCCCTCCCGGGCAACCGGCCCGCGCCGCCCTACTGGATCCTCAACTCGGAGCGGACCGCCTTCGACGACGCCGCGTACAAGCCGGGCGATGAAGTCCCCGGCATCCTGGTCGCTCCCCTCGCAGGCGACCGAGGCGACATCGCGTCGCGGGCGGTCTACAAGGACGGCCTCTGGACGCTCGAGATCGCGCGGAAGCTGGTCACGGGCAGCCAGTTCGACGTACAGTTCAGCAATCTGAGCCGGCCGTACTCCTTCGGCGTGGCGGTCTTCGACAACGCACAGGTGCGGCACGCCTTCCAGGCAGGTGCCGCCCGCCTCGTCTTCGGCCGATAGCGGCTCCCGCACGGCGGAGGGACGTCGGGCGCCCGCCCGATGTCCCTCCGTTCCTTTCGTGCTGATGCTCCGGGACGGCCTGTTGATGCGCCTGCATCATACCGTCCGTTCCACCCCCCGCGTACGCTAAGAGCGGACGCGTCACGCTCGGCACCTGTGCGCGCGATGACGTGTCCGAGGAGGTGACCCCCGAAGACCGGGACCATGGACACCGACAAGCGCTACCTGTCGCGATTGGACGTGGCCGTGCTGTTCGAGGTCTCCCCGCACACGGTCTACCGCTGGACGCGTGAGGGCCGGCTCCCGTACGTCCTCACCCCCGGCGGACGGCGCCGCTATCCCCGAGAGGAGATCCAGCGCCTCGCGGCCTCCTGGCTGCAGGTGCATGCGACGTCCGATCGGCCGCTCAGGAAAGCAAGCTAGGGCCGGTCCGGAATGCAGACGAGACCGCGAAGCTGACGAGGAGGAGACGCGTATGATGGGCCTTGCCGTATGGATCCGCCGGGGAATCGTCGTCGCCGTGGCGCTGGCCGTGCTGCTGGTGGGCGGCGCGGTGCTGGTGCGGGCCCAGGCGGACGTCCGGGCGCAGTGGGCGACGACCGGACATGCCAACCGGGCGCTCGCCCAGCTGGATGCCACCGTGGAGACCCGGCAGCTCAACGCCGCGCACTGCGGCCGCTGCCACACCGAGCAGGGCTTCCTGGCCTGGCTGCCGCAGCTCAACGCCGGGAAACCCGGCAACATCATGAAGCCGGACGGGACGGCCGCGGACATCCCGTTCCTCACCAACCTGGGCCTGACGAAGTTCTCGGTGCGGCCGGTCACCTGCAACGCCTGCCACAATGCCGACTTCAGCGTCCGGGTCACGAAGTCGACGGCGCTGCTGCCCTCCGGATTCCGCGCGATCGGCGTGGGGGCGGGCGCGCAGTGCATGACCTGCCACAACTCCCGCAACGGCGCGGTGGCCTGGAACCTGGAGGATCCGAAGCGCTACTCCGCGCCGCACACCGCCTCCCAGGCGGACGTGATCATGGGGAAGAACGCCTTCTTCGTCCCGCCCGCGGAGGCGTCGATCTCGCCCCACGCCACGTTCGTGGGCGACTCGTGCGTGACGTGCCACATGCGCTTCAGTAAAGCCAGCCACACCTTCAAGGCGAGCGGTGACACCTGCGCCCGGTGCCACGGCGCGGACGTGACCACGGCGCGCGTGGAGGGCGGCATCGAGACGGCGCTGCACGAGGTCGAAGCGGCCATCGCGGCCAAGGTGATGGGCCGCCGCGACCGCATCGCCGCCATCGTGAGCTGGGATCCCAAGACAGACCAGTACACCCCAAACGTGCGGCTCGACATGGCGCAGGTCGGCGCCATCCACCTGACCGAGATCCACGGGCAGGGCGGCCTGAAGTTCTCGATGCGCGACGGCCGCGAGCTGTACGCCCAGATCGGCTCCGTCCTGGACGCGGCCGGGAAGCCGGTGATCCCGACCAACGACGTCATCATCCGGGCCATCTGGAACTTCTTCCTGATCGAAGGGGACGGCAGCTTCGGCATCCACAACCCGCGGTTCTCGCGGACCGTCCTGCTGGCCACGCTCGACGCCCTGGCGGCCAAGCCGTGAGCTAGGCGTCCGGCAGGCACCGATGGGGGGCGGCTGCGCGGGGCGGCCGCCCCTCGTCACGACTGAGAGCCAAATCGGCCCCGCGCCCGATGGGCAGCCCCCAACCCCGTGACCTATGGTGAGGATGTGACGACGCGGCACCCGATCGACCGGCTGGCCGACCCTCCGCGCTGCCCCCACTGCGGGTCGCTGTTCACGTCCCGCAGCCGCCGCCGGCAGGGCTACTTCTGCCACTCCTGCTGGCGCAGCTTCGATCTGGCCTCGGACATCCCGTTCGACTTCGTGGCGGACGGGTGGACCCCGGAACTGGCGACCCTGCAGGCCACCGGGGAGGTCATCGGGGTGGGTCTCCCGAACGGATTTGTCGGAGTGTGCGTGGTCAGCACGACTCCACTCCTGCCGCGGCGGGAGACCTCATCTCGCAGGGAGGTGGTCACCCGGTGAAATGGCTCAATGTCATCCTCGGCCTGTGGGTTGCCGTCTCGCCGTTCGTCATCGGT
>DASUAK010000166.1:0-4039 GCA_035763845.1 bacterium
CTCGGTGATCCCCGGTCCGGCCATGCTCCGGATCCGCCAGGACGTCCTGCGGCGCCTGTCCTGCCCGCAGGCCCGGGTGGTGGGAAGCGATCGGGAGCGGCTCAGCTTCGCTCTCGACGATGGGCTGAGAGGGGACTGCGCTCCCGTCCCGCTGAGGGCCATCGTGCTGCTCCGCGAAGCGGCCGCGGATGAGATCACCCTCGACCGGCTCTCCGCCCCGGCGGCCATCCCGGACCTGTGGAGCCTGGCGTTCCGGCTGCCGTCTGCGGAGGGCCGTGCCCGGTGCTTCGCCGCGGTCGCCGATCTGGCCGCGAGAGTGCCCGTGTGGAACCTGTACCGCCCCCTGACGCTGGAGGGTCTGCCGGCGGTCGTTGCCCGGATCGCCGAGGCATGCCTGGCGACGCCAGGGGCGGGCGAGGAAGTGGCGGTCTAGCGGTGGGCGCCCTCGCGGTGGTCAGGGCATGCGGCGAGGCGTCGCCGGCCGAGACCGTCCGGCGGATGCTCGAGGTGGTGCCGCACCGGGGGACGGTGAGCCGCGTGGTGGTCGCGGGCCGCTGCGCTATCGGCGTCTGCCACCGCGACGACGACCCCGGCGCCACCGTGGCCGTGGATGGACAGTGGGCGGCCGCGCTCGTGGGCGACCTGGACAACGCCGCGGCGCTGGAGGCCGCGCTCGACGGACAGGGGCAGGGGTCGGCGCACACGCCCGCCGCGGTGGTGCTGCGGGCCTTCCGGACCTGGGGCGAGGGAGCTGTGGAGCGCTTCCGGGGGGCCTTCGCAGGGGTGGTCTGGGATGGAAGCCGCCTGTGGTGCTTCCGGGACCAGGTGGGATTCCAGCCGTTGTTCTACCGGTCCGATGCCCAGGCGTTCTACTGTGCGAGCGAAGCCAAACAGATCGTAGCCGGCGCCGGCTTCCCCCGGGAGCCGGATCCCGATGCCCTGGAGACCATCTTCTACCGGGGGATCGGGGAAGACACCGCGCTGAAGGGGGTCAAGCGCTTCCTCTCTTCGCCCCTCGCGCGGGTCGATGCGGACGGCCGGCTCGTCATCACGCGGTATTGGGATCCCGGCCGCATCCTCGAGTCGGCGCGCGTCGGGCCCGCTGAGGCGCGTGAACGCCTGATACAGGTGCTGGACCAGGCTGTAACCAGGGTCGTGACCGGCCGGGACGCCGTTGCGTTGAGCGGCGGGATCGATTCGCCGACCGTCGCGGCGTTCGCCGCGCCCGCGCACATGCGGGCGGCGGGCAGGCCCCTTGTGGCGATCACGATGGCCTATCCCGATTTCCCCAGCGTGGACGAGGGATCGTACGTTCGGCAGGTGGCCGAATTCCTCGACATCCCCGTGCGGTCGCACGTCCTGACCGGCACGCCGCTCGACGACGTCGAGCGATGGACGGCGCTGGCCGATGGGCCCTGGGACACGCTCCCCATGCCGCTGGTCGCGCAGGAGTACCGCCTGGCCCGTGAGCTCGGCGTCCGCGCCGTCCTCACCGGGGACCTGGCCGAATACGTGTATACCATCTCTGCCTCCCTGCTGGGGCACTTGTTCTGGCACGGCAGGTGGAGAGGGCTCGCCAGGCACACGAAGGCCCTGCGGGCCCGCGGCACGTCGTGGCCGGCCGTGGCGCGCCGGGTCGCGCGGGAAGGCATCCCCTGGCCTCTGGGCGGCCTCTACATGCGCCTGCGGAGCCGGCCCAGCCGCAGGATTCCCGACTGGGTCGATCGCGGCGTCCTGGCGAGGTCGCTGTACCGTCCCGATCTGGCCGGACCCGCCCGGCAGCGGTGGAGGCGGGCGCAGCTGACGGCAACGCAGGGGATCTCATCCACGCAGGAAGCCGACGAGATCTGCGCCGCCGCCTGCGGGGTCAGGGTTCGCCGGCCCCTCGCCGATGTCGACCTCTGGGAGTTCTTCCTCAGCCTGCCGGCCGAGGTGAAGTTTCCCGACCCGACGCCCAAGGCGCTCGTCCGGCAGGCCATGCGGGGCCGCCTCCCGGACGCGATCCTCGATCGCCGCACCAAGACCGTGTACGACGACCACGCGATGAGCACGGCGGACTACCCCGCCATGCGGCGGTGGATCGATCCATCCCGCTACCGGATGCGGGGCGTCGACTACGTCCTCCTGCGGCAGCGGATCGAGCAGGGGACCATGAGCCTGCTGGACCTGCTGTGGGCCCACGACCTGGTGAAGGTCCACGCCTTCGTCAGCTCGTGGGAGTAGGCCGCGCCGGGGGGCAAAAGGTACCTCGTTCGGGATATGGACGCGCTTCCCAGGACTCTGGTACGGTGGGAAGGACTCTTTCGCTGGATCAAGTGAGGGGGTAGTGCGGTGTATCAGAAGCCCGAAATCATCGACCTGGGTTCGATCAGCCGGCACACATTCACCCGGTGCGGAGGCGCCATACCGCCCTTCCCGCCGAAGGATTTCCCGGAGGTACCGCACCACATCGACAACTTCAACGAGTGCTCGGCACTGTCGTAGCCAGGCGGGTGTCCGCCTAGCTGCATCGGACGCGACGCTGCATTGGTCCGAGGGAGACACGGAGTTGTGTATCCGTGTCTCCCTGGGGCGTTCTGGTGTGTTCTGATCGCGGCAGCTCCGCTCTGCCCACCGATGAGGTGACTCAGTGATGGAGATCCACGAGTCCATCGCACCGCCTTCGACGATCCAGGACGAGCTCAGCGCGATCGAAGCCCAGCTCATCGGGCTCACCCGCGGGGCGGCCGCCTCCGGCGAGCGTCCGCTCGATGAGATCATCACCGAGCTGACGGGTCTCGCCGTCCACATCCGCCGGGGACTCTCCCACGTGCAGGAGTCGCTTGAACGCCGCGATCTGACGTACGACGACGCCGCGGAGCTCCAGGAAGTGCGGCGGCGGGCGCTCTGGCTCTACCGGCGGGCCCGCCTTGAACAGCTCTTCTCCCGAAAGCTGCTGCTGGAGCGGCTGCTGCGCGACTCGCTCTACCGCCAGGTCCTGGAGACCTACGAAGAGCTCTCTTCGCTGGAGGCAGAGGAGAGACGGCTGCACGCGCTGCCCGAAGACGTCCTCGTCGTGGAGCTGTTCCGGGAGGGACAGAGCATGCCCGACCGGGACGGCGCCGACTGACCGCCGTCCATCAGCTGAACCGCGCCAGCGGACGGTGATGCGTGCCCGGGAACGGCCCCAGATCCTGTCCGTCGAGCTCGACCCACGCATGCGCCTCATGGTTGCGAGCTTCCCGGGGCAATCCGATCACCAGCTCCGCGGGGTCGCCCTGCTCCCGGAGAAGGCGGAACAGCACCATGGCGTTCACGAGGCATGTCGGGCGCCACGGTCCCAGGCGCAGGGCCCGCAGCACCGCGCCCTTCAGCCGGGTCGGGGCGATGCGGCCGCCCCGGCGCGCTTCCACCCGGCCCAGTCTGGCGATGAATTGCGGCAGAGGCTCGCGAGGATCCCGCAGTTCGATCCGGAGATACGATCGCCAGATCCGCGCGGCCACCCGCACTTTGTCGGATAGTCGCAGCGGTGCGCTGTGCATCGGCGTGGCGTTCATCGTCTAGCTGACCAGGTACTCAACCGTCGCGCGCAGCTCCTTCAAGCGGAGGGGCCGGGCGAAGGTGAAGATGGGAACCTCTGATGCGACATGGGCCAGCTGCGTGAAGCACCGCGCCCGCCAGCGATCGATCGGCACGTGGAACGCCAACGGCCACAGCCGCCGGATCCCTTCCGCCGCGGCGATGCGCTCCCGCGCGAAGCCGTTCGCGGAAGCCTCCAGCAGCAGCACGGCGCGCAGCGGCACGGGATCGCAGCTGCCGCGCCGCTCCGGATCGAGGGCGAGGGTCACCCGCGACGGTGACCGGCGGAGCAGACGCGATCCGGGGATCGTCAGGTGCGGGGTGACGTCGGGTCGCAGGCGCAGCAGCGACGGTCCGGGGACGACGGCCGGTGCCGAGTCTGTCCGCAGGCAGGAGACGTCCTCCGACAGCACCCGGTAGCCGGCCTGGGCGAACGCGGCGGCAAGGGTGCTCTTTCCGGTGTGTCCCTCCGCCGCCAGCA
>DASUAK010000167.1:0-4243 GCA_035763845.1 bacterium
CTGCTGATCGGCCAGGACGACACCGCCCCGGGGAGCCTGTCGCAGCTGGAGAGGACGCGGCTGCAGGCCCAGATCGACGGCGCCGGCGCGGCCAACGTGCTGCTCACCAGCGGCGCAGATGAGCTGAACGCCAGGCTGCTGGCGCGCTGGCTGAACGATCTCACGGGACGGCACCCACGGGTGCGGACCGTGTACACCTTCCCCTGGAACGCCGACGCGGTTCCCCTCTACGAGGCGCGGCCCCTCGCTCCAACCGTCGCCGAGCATCTCGCGAGCACGGGGTGCCTCCCGGCGGATGAGGATCCCGACATCATCCTCTGGGTGCACAACTTCGAGCAGCAGCAGCGTGAGGCCGCCGCCCAGGATGACGGGCCGCCTGTGCTGGACGCCGCGGGCCCGGTCATCCGGACGGTGCGGGCCGCGGTGCGGGAGGAGCGGGTCGTGGCGCTCGCCGACGTCCGGTTCGCGAACGGCGGCGACCGCGAGCTGGTGGGCCGGCTGCTGGAGGAGCGCCGCTTCGCCGGCATCGTGGCCTACGCGGGGTGGAACACCTGCTCCAACGCCCTGGGCACCGCCCTCGCGCAGGCCGTCGTCGTCTCCCACCTGCGCGCCAACGCGCTCCCCGGGAGCGACCGCCTGTACCGGCCGGCGCTCTTCAGGCGCATCCTCGATGACTGGGGATATCAGGCAATCCTGCGGCCGCACCTGCGCGACTGGCTTGAGCAGCAGGGTGGTGATGCGGCACATCTGGCGGACCACGAGGCCGATGCCGAGCGCCAGGCCTTCCTGTACTTCCGCGACGAGGTCCTCCCTTCGCTGCAGCGTTCGTTTGCCTACCATCCGGTGCGGGTGGAGCGGATCACGTTCCCCTGGCATCGCTTGTTCGAAGTACGCCTGGCACTCGAGGTCCAACCCGCCGGCCGGGGGCGTCCCGGAGTCGTCGTCGAGGACTATGATCCTCAGTGGCCCCGGATGTATGAGCAGGACCGCCGCCGCATCGGCGAAGCGCTCGGCCCCCTGGTCCGAGGCATCGAGCACGTGGGCAGCACCTCGGTGCCTCATCTCGCCGCGAAGCCGGTCATCGACATCATGCTCGGCGTGAACGCGGATGACCTCGACCGCCTCATCGAGCCGCTGACGGGGATCGGCTACGAGTACAATCCGGACTGGGAGATATCGATGCCCCTGCGGCGCTACTTCCGCCGCATCGGGCAGGGGGATGTGCACACGTACCATCTGCACGCGGTCCCGTACGGCGGTGAGTTCTGGACGCGGCACCTGGCGTTCCGTGATTACCTGCGGACCCATCCCGACGTGGCGCGGGAGTACGGTGAGCTGAAGAAGCGCCTCGCGCAGAGCGAGCGGTTCAGCATCGACTACACGTTCGCCAAGTCGGAGTTCATCCGCTCCGTGGAGGCCAGGGCCGGAGTGTCCCACCGTCCATGACCGGCCGGTACGACGTCATCGTCGCCGGAGGCGGCCCCGCGGGAACGGTGGCCGCGATCGCCGCGGCCCGAGCGGGCGCGAAGACGGCGCTCATCGAGCGGTACGGGTTCCTGGGCGGCGCGCTCACCGCGGCGATGGTGGCGCCGATGATGGGGTTCCACGCCGGCGATCTCCAGGTGGTGCGCGGCATCCCGCAGGAGATCGTCGAGCGCCTGCAGCGCCTGGGCCTGTCCCCCGGCCACGTTCCCGACCCGATCGACTTCTGCTACACGGTGACGCCCTTCGATTACGAGGGGCTGAAGCGCGTCCTGCTCGAGCTGGCCGTGGAGGCCGGCGCGGACGTGCAGCTGCATACCCTGCTCCTCGGCGCCGACGCGGCCTCCGGGGCGGTGCAGGGCGTTCGCCTCTGGCAGAAGGACGGCGTGAAGACGCTCACGGCGGCGGTGTACGTCGACGCCTCCGGCGACGGCGACCTCTGCGCCTCGGCCGGCGCACCGTTCGACGTGGGGCGTGCTCAGGACGGTATCCCTCAGCCGATGACGCTGATGTTCCGCCTGGCCGGCGTGGACTGGGACGCCGTCATGGCGCACTTCGCCGCGCACGACGAGGAGCTCCAGCACGGCCAGGGCGTCCACGAGCGGATCGACATCGAGTGGCTGCGGGCCCTGCCCATCCGCGGATTCGCGGGCTTCAAGCACCTCGTGGCGGACGCCAGGGAGCGCGGCGAGTGGACCGTGCCCCGGGACCGCCTGCTCGTCTTCGAGGGCATCCGGCCGGGCGAAGCCGTGGTGAACACGACCCGTGTCACGGGCGTGGTCGGGATCAAGGGTCAGGATATGATCCGCGCCGAAATGGAGGGCCGGCGCCAGGCCTACCAGGTCGTGGACTTCCTGAAGGCGAAGGTGCCGGGGTTCTCCGCGTGCTATCTCGTCGAGACCCCCGCGCAGATCGGCGTGCGTGAGACGCGCCGGATCCGGGGAACCTACATACTGCAGCAGGAAGACATCCTCGGCGGCGTCAAGTTCCCCGACGCCGTCGCGTGCGGGGGCTATCCCATCGATCTCCACGACCCCGTCTCGATGCGGCTTACGGCGAAGCGCCTCCCGTCCGGCGAGTACTACACCATCCCGTATCGCTGCCTCCTGCCGCAGGGGCTGTCGAACGTGCTCACCGCCGGCCGCTGCATCTCCGCCACCCACGAGGCGTTCGCCGCGTTCCGGGTCTCCGCCATCGCGATGGCGATCGGGCAGGGCGCCGGCACCGCGGCGGCGATGGCGGCCCGGGACCAGCGGCCTCCCGCGGAGGTAGACGTCCCCCATCTCCAGCGGCTGCTGCGCGAGCAGGGGGCGTACCTGCCCTGATCCCCGACCGCCGGCCGCTCCTCATCGTCAGCCTGCCGCGCAACGACCCCGCGCTGGCCCGCGCCGCCGAGGAAGGCGGGGCCGACGTGCTCAAGGTGCACATCAACGTGAAGCACCTGGCCTCGGGGACGGTGTTCGGATCGCTGGCGGAGGAGCGATCAAGACTTGAGGAGATACTGGCTGTCGGACTCCCCACCGGTCTCGTCCCCGGGGAAGAGCAGATGCTCCCCGCGGAGGAGATCCCGGAGATCAGGCGCCTTGGCTTCGCCTTCCTCGACGCGTTCATCGAGACGATCAAGCCCCACCTGTACGACGCCGGGATCCCGGTGATCCCCGCGCTGCCGCATTCCGCCGACGACCGCCACGTGGGCAAGGCGCGCGACCTGCCCGGCGAGTGGGTGGAGGCGGCGATCGTGCCCGCTGAAGGGTACGGCAAACCGCCGGAGCAGGGGGATTACGAGGCGCTGCGCCGGGTCGGCGAGACGACGCGGAAGAAGCTCATCGTCCCCACCCAGCGCGCCGTTGCCCCCGACGACGCCGGCCGGTACTTCGACATCGCCCAGGTCGCCGCCCTGATGATCGGCGCCATCGTCACCGGTACCGACCCCCGCTCCCTCGGCGCGGCGACGAAGCGCTTCCGGCGCGCCCTCGACCGCATCTCCCCCTGGCGCTAGACCGGACGCCGCCGGGAACAGGCCGGTCGGCCCGCGCGTTGCACAGCGATGATCGGGACGCGGGATCCCCAGGCTACGCTGCGGCGCGAGGGCGCCGACCGCATGCAAGAGCTTCGGCTGGCGGGACGTCATGGACCTCGGCGACATCACGGAGCGCCCGGGCGCAGGAGATGACCTTCCGCTGTAGCTGCGCGACTGTGGGGCGCCACCAAGACGCCCATCCCCAACGACAAGGGCGTACGCTGATGGCGGTCGCGGTCCGACCAGTCCAGACGTGTTCCTCAGGCTGGACTCCTGTATGTTCCGGGCAAGCCACCCGCGCCGGCCATCGATTGCTGCACGAGAGTCCTGGGTGGGACGCTGCTGTTCCACGTCCTCATCTACCGCGTGGCGGATCTCGAGACGTCGATGCGGGAGATGGCGGCCCGGGGATGGACGCGGGGGCGAGGTCTTCGAGATCCCGCACGGTCCCTGCTGCACCTTCACGGCGGCCGGCGGGCAGCGCCTGGCTGTCTACGAGCTCACGCGCCCCGGCGCAACCGAGCACTTCCTGGGCCGCTTCGACCCCTGACCCGCTTGATTGACACCCCTCTGGGGCATCCCTACAATTGAGGATGCTGCACACCCACCGTTCCGCGGTAGCTCAACGGTAGAGCGTCCGGCTGTTAACCGGAGGGTTGTAGGTTCGAATCCTACCCGCGGAGCCAGCTATAACTACCCCCGCTTCTTGCGAGTGCAGCGAACGCTGGTTTGAGGTTCAGA
>DASUAK010000168.1:0-7934 GCA_035763845.1 bacterium
GCGCTGAAGTGCACGAACAGATCCTTCGTTCCGTCCTCGGGGGTGATGAAACCGTACCCCTTCTCGCTGTTGAACCATTTCACCGTGCCGGTTGCCACGTTCTTCCCACCTTCGTCCTGCGTTACTATCACAGACAACCAACCTCTGCGATGCCTGTCCAGTGTCTCATGGATTCCGGCCGCGCACAACAAGAACCCGCGCGGTCGGCATCAGACGGGCGGCTTGCCCATCACGACGTCGACGTGATGGAGGCCGCCGTCGTCCACCAGCGGGACCGCGGAAGGATCCACGGCCCTCCCATCCATCGTCGCATGGCTGATGCCGCGGGCCTGCCGGTTGGGGTTGGCCACGGTGATGTGGTAGCGCGTGCCCCCGAGCCGCAGGGTCAGGGCAAAGTCCGGCCAAGCCATAGGGATGCATGGATCGACGGCAAACGTGGACCCGTGCCGGACGAATCCCAGGATCGATTCGAGCCCGAGACGATAGAGCCATCCGGCCGATCCGGTGTACCACGTCCAGCCTCCCCGGCCGAGGTGCAGGGGGTGGGCGTAAACGTCGGCGGCGACGGCGTACGGCTCCACCTTGTACCGTTCCGCCTCCGGCAGGGACCGCGCGTGGTTCACGGGGTTGAGCATGTGAAAGAGCTCGACCGCTTCGTCCCCGCTGCCGAGCTTCGCGATGGCCATCGCCACCCAGACGGCGGCGTGCGTGTACTGCCCCCCGTTCTCGCGGATGCCGGGAAGGTAGCCTCTGATGTACCCGGGATCCTGGGATGAGCGATCGAACGGCGGCGTCAGCAGCAGGATGACCTGCGCCTGACGGCGGACCAGCAGCGTCCGGACCGCATCGATCGCGCGCTCGGCGCGGCGGGGCGGAGCGGCCCCGGACAGCACGGCCCACGCCTGGGCGACCGCGTCGATCTTGCATTCCTCACTCTGCGCCGACCCCAGCGGCGTCCCGTCGTCATAGTAGCCTCGGAGATACCAGTTGCCGTCCCAGGCGAGGTCCAGCACCTGCGCGAGCCTGCCCGCTTCGCTCCGGTACAGCGCCGCCCGGCCGGCATCCGCGCGGGCCTCGCACAGCGGCGCGAAGCGGCTGAGGACGGTGTGCAGGAACCATCCGAGCCACGTGCTCTCGCCCCTTCCCAGGTGGCCCACGCGATTCATCCCGTCGTTCCAGTCGCCCGTGCCGATCAGCGGCAGTCCATGGACACCGGCCGTGAGCGACCGGTCGATGGCCCGCACACAGTGCTCGTAGAGGGTGCCGCCCTCGGCAGAGACACGCGGCGTGCCGTACGATTCCAGCTGCCCCGGCTCGAGGGGCGGCGCCTCGAGGAACGGCGCCGCGGCATCGAGAACCGCGCGGTCCCCGGTCGTCTCCACGTACTGGGCAACGGCGTACGGCAGCCACAACAGATCATCCGAGCATCGGGTCCGCACTCCGACGCCGGTCTCCGGGTGCCACCAGTGCTGGACATCTCCTTCGACGAACTGCCTGCCGGCCGCCCGGAGCAGATGCTCGCGCGTCAGGTCCGGCCGGGTGAGGGTGAGCGCCAGGACGTCCTGCAGCTGGTCGCGGAACCCATACGCCCCTCCGGGCTGATAGTAGCCGGATCGCCCCCACAGCCGGCAGCTCAGATCCTGGTACAGGAGCCAGCGGTTCATGATCAGGTCGAACGAGTCGTCGGGCGTATGCACCTGCACGGCGTCGAGCACCGCATCCCACCGGACCCGCACGAGCTCGGCGGCGGATTCCGCTGCGGCCGTGGTGCCGTAGCGCTGCATCACCTCATCCGCCTGGGCCCTGTCCTGACCCTCCCCCAGGAGGACGAGCAGCCGGTGCGTCTGGCCGGGCTCCAGCGCGATCTGCGCGTGCAGGGCGGCGCACGGATCCAGACCGGCTCCACACCGGCCGGAGAGATGCACGCGGCGAAGCGCGGCAGGGTGTGCCGGCGAGCCGTTCCGGCCGAGGAATTCGAGCCGATCCCCGCACGCCGAGGCCAGGTCATCGCTCATCTGCGCAAAGGCGATCCGCTCCGCCGATCGCTGCTGATAGCGGTTCCGCGCCAGAATGGCGCGGCGCCCGGCATCGACCTCGGTGACCACGTGGAGATGCTCGCCGGCGCGCGGCGGGCCGAGCGCCCACTCGTTGTAGGCATACACGCTCAGGCGCAGCCGCCGCCGGGTCTGGTTGGTCAGCGTGAGCAGGGAGAACTTCACGGGGTCGTCGGGATGGACGAAGACCACAAGATCCTGGGCCAGCCCGTGCCCGGCGTGCGTGAATCGGGTCATGCCCGCGGAGTGCCGGACGACCCACCGGCCGCTGCTGCGGTCCCGGCGCATCGGACCGGGGGTCGCGGCCCACGCCTCTCCCGTGTCGTCATCCCGCAGGAAGATGGCCTCCGCGGTTGGGTCGGTGATCGGATCGTTGGCCACGGGGGTGAGCCGGTGCTCCCGGCTGTTCCCCGCCCAGGTGGAGGACGCTCCGGAGGCGGTCACCACCGTCCCGAACCCGGGATTCGCGATGACGTTGGCCCAGGGCATCGGCGTTTCCCGGTCGCCCTCCAGCACCGTCAGATACTCGCGTCCCTCGAGGGCAAAGCCACCCAGGCCGTTGGCCAGCGCAAGCGCCGGCACGTCAGGAGCGGGTGCAGCGCCCCGCGCGGCCCCCGCCCCGGCGGCGGAACGCGGGGTGAAGGCTGCCGGCCACTCCGGTTCCGCCAGCGGGACATCCAGCTGCGCGGCGAGATCGCCCCGGTCGGCATTCAGCACGGCGCGCGCGGCCGCGGCGAGCAGGAGACGGCCGGCCTCACCCAGGCCGTCGCCCCGCAGGAGGAACACACCGCCGGGACGGTCTCGCCACGCCGCCCACGATCCGCTCTTCAGCAGTGCCTGAAGCTGATTGTGCACCTCATCGCGATAGCCCGTGGCACGGTCGTTCAGGATCACGACGTCGGCGGTCAGTCCCTTGAGGCGCCAGTACTCCTGGGCTCTCAAGACCCGCTGGACGAGTGGAATCGCATCCTCCTCCAGCACCCGCACGAGCAGGATCGGCAGATCGCCGGAGATGCCGTGGCGCCAGAGGTCCTGCTGCCCCAGCCCGTTGCGGGCCAGGACGTCCGGCTCCGCGCGCAGCGAGGGATCGGTGCCGAGCACGAGGGAGGCCAGCCGCATGAAGAGCTGGGCGTCCTCGGGGGTGAGGGCCAGGTGGCGGAGCTCGATCTGGGCGTGGGTTGAGGCGAGCACGAAGGCGCGCGAGGCGGAGGCCGGATCATGATACCGCTGCCCCAGCGCCTCGGCCGTTCCGCGGTCCGGCGCCATCCCCGTGGAGAACGTCATGCGGATGAACCCTCCGGGGGCCAGCCGTACGCGCATCCGGAGGCTGGCGATGGGGTCGAGCACGGCGCCGGTCGCACCGGACAGGGACCGGCCGTCGAGCGCGATGGGATCGTCGGTTCCACGCCCCCGCCCGAGGAACGCCGCCCGATCCGTCTCCCACTCCACCGGCCCCTGCATCTGGCCTTCCACACCCAGCACGTGCACGGCGCAGCGCCGACCCGCATCCGCGAACGGCGAGCGCGTCTGGCACAGCAGCGCCGTGCTCGCGGGCAGATACGCGGTCTCGAGGAACAGCTTGCCGGCCGCCGGATGGGCAAGATCATCGACCGGCGCGGCCAGGGCGAGCTCAACGTAGCTCGTCACCTCGATCTCGCGGGCCTGGTCGCCGCGGTTCGTCAGGGAGAGCCGGCGCACCTCGACGTCGTCCTCGGGAGAGACGGCGATCTCCAGCTGCGTGTCGATCTCATCGTCGCGCCGCCGAAAGACCGCCCGGTCCGGGAGAAAGGTCACCAGGTAGTCGTCCGGCTCCTTGCGGGCGGGGTGAAACGCCGCCGACCACACGGATCCACTGCGCACGTCACGGAGGTAGATGAACTGGCTGCCGTGGTCTCGCGTTCGATCTTCCCGCCATCGCGTCACAGCGAGTCCTCGCCACAGCGACGCCCCTCCGCCCGCGTTGGTGACGATGGTCGTGTAGTTCCCATTCGAGAGGAAGTGCGTCTGGGGGAAGGGCGTGTGCGGGGAACGGAACCGCCGCGCGGCGGCCCCGGCCGCCGCGGGCGCGGCGCGGGTCGCCTCGGCGGGCCGGACCCGGGTCACGGCGGCGAGCGGAGCCACGCGTTCCTGCAGCAGCAGCTCCGTGGCCCGCACCCGTGGATCGGTGTGGAACCGCGCCTGCATCACGGAACCGGACACGACGTTGTCGATGGCCACGAGCGACATCCCTTGATGGTGTGCGAGGAAGGCCTTGACGACGACGCCCGGCGCGCGGCCGGGGCCTCGCCCCGTCTGCTCCCCGGTCCCGGAGCGGTCGGCGGACGTATAGTCGATGCTTTCGTAATAGCCGTAGCGTCCCTCCAGCCCCTCGGCGGAGAGCCGCCGCGCGTTGCGCGCCGCCTGATCCGGGTTCACCAGTGCGGCCAGCAGGGTCGCGTAGGGGGAGACGACCAGGTCGTCCACCAGTCCACGCTTGAGCCCCAGGCCGGGCACGCCGAAGGCCTTGTACTGGTAATGGCCCCGGCGGTCGAGGAAGTTGAACGCGGATTCGGAGATGCCCCATGGGACGCCGCGGTCCTGCGCGTACTCGATCTGCGCGCGCACGGCATTCGAACAGGTCTGCTCCAGGAGCGTCCCCGGGACCGCCCGCGTGAGCAGGAGCGGCATGAGGTATTCGAACATCGACGCGCTCCAGGAGACCAGGGTCGGCCGCCCGTTCGCACTGACGAGCATCCGTCCCAGGTGGAACCAGTGCTCCTGGGGGACGTCGCCTTTCGCGATGGCGATGAAGCTGCCCAGACGGGCCTCCGACGCGAGCAGGTCGTAGAAGGAGGGGTCATAGCGGCCGGGCCCCTCGGCATCGGGGAGCCGGTAGCCGATGGCAAAGAGCTTGCGCTGCGGGTCGAAGAGGACCGCGAAGTCCATCGCCTCCACGAACGCGGAGGCCCGGTCGGCCAGCTCCCGCAGGCTCCGCGCGAGGGCCTGATCGTGCCGCTCCGCGTCGCGAGGCTGCATGGTCTCGAGGAGCCGCCCCGCCCAGAACACCACGTCATCCCGCTCCGGCGAAGGGGGGACCCCTTCCTCGAAACGCGTCAGGGCCTCACGCAGCCCGTCGCCTCGCGGCGCGAGGGCGAGGAGTTTCTCCTGCGCGGCTTCCGGGCCCGCCAGCACGGTCTCCACCGCCTCGGCTTCATCTCGCAGTCGCGCCGCGTGATCGCCCGCCGCCCCGTGCCGCGCCGCGAACACGGCCAGGCTCTCGAGCGTCACAGCCGCGCCATCACCGCAGCCCGCGCACTGCGCGGCGGGGTTCCAGGGTTCGTCGGCCACCTGGCGGAGGCCCTGGGCCAGAGCGATCAACGCCCCGGCCAGGTTGCCGCTGTCCACCGTCGAGACATATCGCGGCGAGAGCGGCGCGAGGGTCTGTGTGTCGTACCAGTTCAGGAGGTGTCCCTCGAAGCGCTCGAGGGCCTCCATCGTGGACAGCGTCCGCTCCACCCGGACCGCGAGTCCTGCCGCAGTAAGGTAGCCGAGGTCATGCGCGGCCAGCGTCGAGAGCAGCCCCAGGCCGATGTTGGTCGGCGACGTGCGGTGGGCCAGCATCTCCACGGGGCCTTCCTGGTACGTGTCCGGCGGCAGTCCGTGATCGTCCGGACCCATGAACGCCTCGAAAAACCGCCAGGTCTTGCGGGCCAGGCGCCCAAACATCGCCCGGTCGGCAGGGCTCAGATCGAATCGCCGGGGAGTGATGGGGCGGCTCAAGCCATAGGCGAGCGCCGGTGCACCCAGCCAGAGCGCGAGGAATGGCGCGGCGAGGGGTGCCGCCTCCGGTCGAGCGGCGGCGACGACGAAGCCCAGCACGACAGCGACGAGAGGGCTGGCCGCCATCTCGAACGCGAACCGCGCGATCCCGTACCCACGAACGTAGCGGGCTACCCCCGCCGCCGTCTCCCACTCCAGGAGCCGGCCCTCGGACGTACCGAGCCGGATGAGCGTGGTCCCGATCCCATGCAGGTTTCGATAGGCATGGTAGACGGCAAGAGCGATCGTGACGATCACCTGGGCGATCGCCGTGCCGAGATCCCGTCCGGCGGCCCTGAGGAACACCGCCCACGGTTGGCGGAACGACGGCCCGCGGGCCAGCCGTAGGAGCGGCTGGCAGACGGGGAACGCCATCACCGCCAGTGCCAGCAGCGTCCAGGTCACGGCGCTGCCGGGCAGCACGGTCCAGGCCGCGGCGAAGAAGGCGACGAGCGCCGGCGGTACCAGGCTGCGGCGGAGATTGTCCAGGATCTTCCACCGGCTGAGCAGCGGCAGACGGTTCCGCTCCACGCCCCGCTCTACAGGGACCCAGGGGAGGAGCCAGGGGAGGAGCTGCCAGTCCCCGCGCACCCACCGGTGCTGGCGGAGCGTGTGGGTCACGACGCTCGACGGGTAGTCGTCGACGACCTCCACGTCCGAGACGAGCGCAGGACGCGCAAAGAGCCCCTCGAGGAGATCGTGCGACAGGACGGCGTTCTCCGGGACACGCCCGGCAAGGACGGCCGCAAAAGCGGCGACGTCATACAGCCCCTTGCCCGTGTAGATGCCCTCCGCGAAGAGATCCTGGTAGGCGTCGGAGACGGCCGTGGTGTAGGGATCGACACCGGTATGGCCCGAGTACACCCGCGCGAAGAGGGAGCGGGCGATGCTCGACGTCGTCACCGTGACGCGGGGCTGCAGGATGCCGTACCCGGCGGTCACCCGTCTGAGCGTCGGGTCCAGGTGCGCCCGGTGCAGCGGGTGGAGGGCGATCCCGATGAGCTCCCTCGCGGCATCCCGCGGCAGGCGCGTGTCGGCATCCAGCGTGATGCAGTAGCGGATCTTCGGCAGGACGGAGAGGTCCCCGACCTGGAGGGAGTAACTCGTATCCCCGGCGCCCAGGAGGAGGCGGTTGAACTCCTCGATCTTCCCCCGCTTGCGCTCCCATCCCATCCAGCGGCGCTCTCGCGGATTCCAGCGCCGCCCCCGATGGAACAGGTAGAATCGATCGCCCCGGCCCTGCCCGTACCGCGCGTTGAGCTCCTCGATGCCCTCACGAGAGGCGCGGAGGATGAGCGGATCGTCCGGCATCTCCGCGGCGGCGGCGTCGGTGAAATCGCTGAGGATGGCGAAGTGGATCCGCGGGTCGTCGTTGCCGAGCGCCTGGACCGCCAGGTGCTCGACGAGGCGCCGCACCTGCCTGACGCTCACCAACAGGGCGGGGATGACGACCATCGTTCGCCCTTCCTCCGGGACACCGTCGCGAAGGTCGAGCCGGGGCAGTCGGCGCGGCGGCACGAGGGCGGCCGCCAGCCACTGGACGAGCGCCGTCGCAAGCTCGCTGGCGGGGATGAGCGCCAGCACAGCGACCCAAGCGTCGTCGCGCCATCCCGGCGCCAGGACCATGGCCAGCCCCACGCCCAGAGCGGTCACCGCGCCGATGCTGCCCAGGTAGAACGGCACCGCGTGCCGGATCACGAACCGGCGGAGCCTCCGGCCCAGACGAGGCCGGTAGGCGAGGTGACGTTCAAGATCCCTGCGGCCGTCCCCGATCAGATGGTAGCCGACGTGGGCCGCCCGATGCCCCCCGGGGTACCGGTCGGCCGCCTCCCTCGCCCGTTCCACGCTGCGGAGTGCCACCCCCATCTGTGCCTCGCCCACCGGTGGGGCGAGCACTTCGACGGCCTTGCGGTACTGATCCCGGCTGGCGAAATCCATCCGTGCGAAGACGCCGGCCGGATCGCGCCGCAGGATCTGGTCGACCAGGCTCACCCGCTCGAAGAACTGGCTCCAATCGAGGGAGGAGCAGAAGCGCAGGCTCGTGATCGCGTTCCCCATCGAGACCTGACGCGCGGCCTGCTG
>DASUAK010000169.1:0-3826 GCA_035763845.1 bacterium
CTCATCCCCTGTGTGGAGATGGTGCGGTACTCGAGCACGGGATCGGAAGCGGTGGCCGCCGCCCTCCGCCTGGCCCGTGCGTTCACAGGCCGCACGACCGTGGTCCGCTTCGCGGGGCATTACCACGGCTGGTTCGACGAGCTGCTGCTGGCAACACACCCCGTGGGTGAAGGAACCGGCCGGCCGGGTCTCGAGAGCGCGGGGCAAAGTCCGTCCTCGGCGCAGCATGTCCTCGTCGCCCCCTGGAATGACCTGGCGGCGCTCGAAGGCATGCTGCGGCAGCACGACGTCGCCGTCGTGCTCATGGAGCCGATCATGTGCAACACCGGCGTGATCATGCCTGCCCGCGGCTACCTCGAGGGAGTACGCACGCTCTGTGCCCGGGCAGGGACGCTGCTGATCTTCGACGAGGTGATCACCGGCTTTCGTGTGCACCTCGGCGGCGCCCAGGGACTGCTCGGCGTCACGCCCGACCTGGCCGTTTTCGGGAAGGCCCTGGCCAACGGCTATCCGATCAGCGTCCTGGGAGGCCGCCGCGAGATCATGGCGCTCATCGCCTCGGGAGCCGTCGTGCATTCGGGCACGTTCAACGGCAACCCCCTCGGGACCGCGGCCGCCCTGGCCACCCTCGACGTCTTGGGCCGGGACTCGGGAGCCGCGTTCCGGCGCCTCACACAGCTCGGACAGCTCTTGATGCAGGGCATCCGCCGCGTGGCAGCGTCCCATGAGGTGTCCGTCCTCCTCCAGGGGCCGGGGCCCGTCTTCTACCTCTGGTTCACCGACGCCCCCGCCATCACGAGCTACACGGACTCGGCCCGCGTCAGCCGGGAGCCCTACGCGCGGTTCGCGGAGGCGATGCTGCGCGAAGGGGTCCGGGTGATCCCCGGCGGCCGCTGGTACGTCTCCCTGGCCCACACGGAGGAGGACATCGAACGGACCTGTGAGGCGGTGGACCGCGCGCTGGCGCGCATCCGGCCGGTCGAGCTCGAACCGCACACCCAGCCGTCGGGAGGGAGCCGCTGATGCGGATCGCCGTCGGAGGCATCATGCAGGAGACGAACACCTTTTGCGCCGTCACGGCCACGCTCCACGACTTCGCCCCCTACATCCGGCGGGGCGGCGCGATCCTCGAGACCTACGAGTCCACCCGCACGCCGATCGGTGGATTCCTCGACGGCGCGCGTGCGGAGGGGTTCACCGTCCTGCCCACCTTCTCGGCCAAGGCGGTCTCGAGCGGACTGACGGAAGCACGGGCCTTCGAGACGCTCGTCGGGGAGCTGATCGCCTCACTGCGGGCCGCGGGCCCGGTCGACGGCGTCCTCCTGGCCCTCCATGGAGCCATGGCCGCCGATGGCGTCCCTGATGCCGACGGAGAGATCGCGTCGCGGGTCCGCGCCGTGGTGGGCCCCGAGGTTCCTATCGCCACTGAGGTGGACCTCCACGCCAACATCAGCGATCGGCTCGTCACGGCGGTGGACATTCTCGTCGGATACGACACATATCCGCACGTGGACACCTACGACCGCGGCGTTGAAGCCGCCGCACTGCTGGCCCGCACCCTCCGCGGCGAGATCCGGCCCGTGCTGGCCCACGCCGCCCCCCCGCTCCTTCTCGTACCGCAGATGCAGCAGACCGCCCGCGCACCCATGCGGCTGCTGCTCGAAGAGGCCCATCGCCTCGAGGCCAGCCCGCCGCTGCTGGCGGTGACCGTCGCAGGGGGGTTCTGCTACGCCGACGTTCCCCATGCCGGCCTGACGGTGGTGGCCGCGGCGGATGGCGATCGGGCGGCCGCGGACGAAGCGGCGCGGCACGTGGCGTCGCTCGCCTGGGCCCGTCGTCGTGAGTTCACCGTCGAGAACCTGTCCGTCGCTCAGGCCGTGGATCGGGCGGCCCGCGCCCCCCGGGGGCCGGTCCTCATGGTGGACGTCGGCGACAACATCGGCGGGGGCGGGCCCGGCGACGGAACGATCCTGCTGGCGGCCCTCCTCGAGCGTGGGGTGAAGAGTGCGGTGATCACGATCGCGGACCCTGACGCCGTGGACCGGGCGATCGCCGCCGGCACGGGCGGCGTCATCCGGACCGCGGTCGGAGGCACCGTGGACCGCCGCCACGGCGATCCCGTGGCGATCAGCGGACGGGTGACGCGGATCACCGACGGCCGGTACGTCAACAAAGGATCGTACATGACCGGCGCCGTCGTCGAGATGGGCCGAACGGCCGTGGTCCAGGTCGACGGCCTGGAGCTCGTGCTCACCGAACGGAAGACGTCACCCTTCGACCTCGAGCAGCTGCGCTCGGTCGGCATCGAGCCGACCCGGCAGCGGATCATCGTCGTAAAGGCCGCCATCGCCTGGCGCGCCGCCTACGAGCCCATCGCGGCAGAGATCCTCGAGGTCGACACCCCGGGCGTGACGGGCACGGACCTCTCGGCGTTCACCTTCACACACCTGCGCCGACCCGTCTATCCTCTCGATCCCGACGCCGTGGAGGCCGAGCCCCCGGGGCTCCGCGGAAGCCTCCCGGCTTAACCGAGGCTCCAGACCCGCTCGCGCACACGCCGCCAGGCCACGGCGAACGCCGCGGCCCCGAGCAGCGCGGCGAACCCGAACGTCGCCGCCGCCCCGGACCGGTCCCAGATCACGCCCGCGGCGGTGGGGCCCGTCAGGAGTCCCAGGTCGAACGCGATGACGTGCACCCCCTGCGCCCGCCCCTGCGCCCCGCGCGGCACGACATCGGACAGCAGGGCGACCATCGCCGGGTCGCTCGCCCAGCGGCTGACGAACATCAGGCCGGTGGCCCCGAGGACGGGCCAATAGCCGCGGGCGAATCCCAGCGACAGGATCGCGATGGCGTAGACCACCAGCGTCACCATCATCACCGCGCGCCGGCCGGCGCGGTCGGCGAGGTGGCCGGCATACGGCAGGATGAGGAGGCTGGCGGCGGTGCTCACCCCGAAGATGACGCCGACGCCCGACGCGGAACCGCCGGACCGGGCCACGAGGAGCGGGACGAAGGACACCACAGTCCCGTACGATGCGGCGACGAGCATCACGATCGCTCCGACCGTGAGGACCGGACCCGTGACGATGGTTCGGAACGACTGCACACCCGGGGCGATCCCGGAGACACCCGGCGCCGCGGCAGGTCGGGCGACCGCCGCTCCCCAGAGTCTGGGAAGGGTCACCCAGGCGGTGACCGCCGTCGCCGCGGCCAGTATCCAGAAGAGGCGATCGTACCCGAACGCGTCGACGATGATCCCGCTCGTGAAACCCCCGACGCTCAGACCTCCCGCGACGAGGATCCCGAACGCCGCCACGGCCCGCCCTTTGCTGCGCGCGGGAACGGCCTGCAGAAAGTGGCCGCGCCCGGCCGGCCAGATAGCGGCCCCGAGGCCGGCCAGCACGAAGCGTAGACCCAGCACGGCGGCGATGACCGGGAGCACCGCGAGCGCGGCATATGAGACGATGCTGCCGGCCATGAAGACGGCGAGCGGGATGAAGACGCCGCGACGGTCGGTGAGGGCGCCCCAGAAGAAGCCGAAGAGCCCCTCGCCCAGACCGAGCAGGGCGAGGGCCATACCGACCGTGGCCCCGCTGGCGCCGAGGTGGTCCAGGTAGAGGGGGAGGACCGGGAAGAGGATCCCGTTCCCGAGGAATGCCGCGAAGCTGATCAGCGCGATGGCCGTCCCCTCGCGCCCCAGCAGCGAGCGGAGGTCGCCGAACCCCCGCTCATCCGGCGCGGTCAAGCAGCTCGACCTCCTCGGCGGTCAGCGCCCATCCCAGCGCGCCCGCGTTCTCCCGCGCCTGCGCGCCGGTCTTGGCGCCGG
>DASUAK010000170.1:0-3634 GCA_035763845.1 bacterium
TCGGTGGTGGCGCCGCTGCGCCATCTCGCCCACCGCATCGGCGTCACCGAGAAGCTGGCCTCGGTGCGCGCCGTGGACATCCCGGTCCTCGAGCTGAACAAGGACCGCGCACGCAGCGTGGCCCGCATGACCGCCCTGGCCCGCCGGGCCGTGGACGAGGACGGCGCCGACGCTCTCGTGCTGGGATGCATGAGCATGGGATTCCTGGAAGCGCACACCGAGATCGCCGCGGAGGCGGGGGTGCCGGTCGTCAACCCCGTGTACGCGGCCCTGCGCATGGCCGAGGCGCTGCACGGGGCGGGGCTGCGTCACAGCAAGCGGGCGTACCCGCTCCCGCCCAAGCTTCGTTCCGTCGCTGTCAGCTAGGCAAAGCAGGCCCACTCGAAAGGGGGATGGCATCATGGCAAGGCTTTGGTTGCGCATCGCGGTGGTCTCCCTGGTCCTGGCCCTGGTCCTCGGGACGATGGCCAGCGGCCAGACCCCGGACCGCCGGGTGCGGGAACTGATCATCCTGACCCGGCCCCAGGCCGTCGACCCCCGGGAGTTCGAGACCGCGCGGTTCCTCGCGCCCGAGTTCGCGAAGCTCGGCGTGAGGGCCACCGTACGCGTCATGCCCTGGGAGCAGATGGCGGACTACGTCTGGTACAGCCGGGACAAGTGGGACATGACGATGTGGCAGATGGTCGGCCGCCCCGAGCGGAGCGACCCGGATGAGTTCGCGATGAACCTCTTCCACTCGTCAACGGCCGATAAGGGCTACAACTTCGTCGGCTACCAGAACAAGACGTACGATTCCATCGCAGAGGCGCAGCGGATCAAGACGGACCTGAAGAGCCGCCAGGCGCTGATCCGCGAGGCCCAGAAGATCATCGCCCGGGACGTTCCCTACATCTTCCTCGTCTTCCCGGAGAGCCAGTACGCCTACAACAACACGGTCTGGGATCCGAAGACCGTCGTCGAGCAGAAGGGCATCGGCATCAAGAACTTCTGGACCTTCGTCCAGGGCCGGCCGGCCGGCGCCCAGCGGGACATGATCCTGAACAGCGGCGATCAGCTGCAGGCCATCAACCCCCTGTTCATCAGCGGCGGGACCGATTCATGGGTCACCGAGCTGATCTGGGACCGGCTCTTCCGCGTCGGACCGGACGGCCTGCCGCAGCCCTGGGCCGCGGAGAAGGCCGACTGGGTCGACTCCGTGACGCTGGACGTCACGCTGCGCCGGGGCATGAAGTGGCATGACGGCAAGCCGGTCACGGCCGAGGACGTCATCTTCTCGTTCACCGCGCCGCTGGGCGACGAAGTGCCGATGTACAAGCCCTTCGTGCGCATCATCGACAAGATCGAGAAGCGGTCCGACACTGTCATCCGCTTCTCCCTGCGCGAGCCGTACGCGCCGTTCCTGATCGCCAGCCTGGCCAAGCTGAACATCATCCCCAAGCACATCTGGGAGCCGGTCCTGGCCGATCTGGCCCGCAAGCCTGAGAACGCGGAGTCCTACCAGGAAGCTACGCCGATCGGCTCGGGGCCGTTCAAGTTCGTGCAGTGGAAGAAGACGGAGGAGGTCGTGCTGGAGGCGGTGCCCGACCACTTCGCCGCGCCGAAGATGCGCCGCTGGATCCTGCGCATCATCCCCAACGTCGAGGCCGCCCTCGGGGCGCTGCGGCAGGGTCAGCTGAACTTCCTCTCCTTCTACACCGGCGACCCGACGATCCTGGACAAGCTGGTGAAGGAGAACCGCTCGCTCACCCTCGTCTCCACGATGGACGTGGGGATGCGGTTCCTCGCCTTCAACATGCGCCGGCCGCCGTTCGACGACGTGGCCTTCCGGCAGGCGCTGAACATGGCGACGAACAAGCGGGCACTGCGCTCGGTGGTCTGGAAGAATTTCGCGTCCATCGCCGACTCGTTCGTTTCGCCGGCCCTGGCCGCCTGGTACAATCCGGAGCTGCCGAAGTGGGCCTACGATCTCAAGGCCGCGCGCGACCATCTGACGAAGGCGGGCTATTCGTGGGACCGGGACGGCCGGCTGCTCTATCCGGCCGGCAAGACCGAGACCACCAAGTAGGGTAGTGCCGGGCGGGGGCCGCGCGGCCCCCGCCCCTTCCTCCAGCCGTGAAGCGCGCCGCGTACGTCCTCAGCCGGTTGGCCCAGACGCTGCTCGTGCTGCTGGTCGTGGCCACGCTGCTGTTCCTGATCTTCCGGCTGATGCCGGGGAACCCGCTCGTGGCCTACCTCGATCCGACGTTCACCGAGGAGATGGCGCAGCAGCTGCGCCGCCAGTTCGGGCTGGACCGGCCCCTGCACCTGCAGTACCTCGCCTTCCTGGGCAACGCCCTGCGCGGCGAGTTCGGCAACTCGTTCTTCACCCGCGAGCCGGTGAACGCGGTGATCTGGAACGTGCTGCCCAACACGCTGCTGCTCACGCTGGCCTCGCTGGTCCTGGCCTACGTCGTGGGCATCCTGGGCGGCGCGCTGCTGGCGGCCCGGCGGGGCAGCTGGATCGAGCACTGGGGCATCCCGGCCGTCCTCGCCACCCGCGCCGCGCCGGAGTTCTGGGTGGGGATGCTGGCCCTGGCCGTCTTCAGCTTCTCGCTGAACTGGTTCCCCTTCGGCGGGGCGACCAGCCCGGGGAGCGTCTACGGCTCGATGTGGGCGCAGATCTTCTCGCTGGACTTCCTGCACCATCTGGCCCTGCCCGCGCTGACGCTGGCCCTGTACCTGCAGGGGCTGCCGACGCTGCTGATGCGGAACTCGATGCTGGAGGTCATGGACGAGGACTTCATCACCTTCTGCCGCATGCGCGGGCTGCCCGAGCGCACCATCGTCCTGCGGCACGCCGCGCGCAACGCGCTGCTGCCCGTGGTCACGGCCTTCGCCCTCGGCATCGGCTACTCGATCGGCGGCAACGTGATCATCGAGACGGTGTTCAGCTGGCCGGGGCTCGGCCGGACCCTGGTCCGGGCCGTGGCCGCCAAAGACTACCCGGTGGCGCAGGCCGCCTTCCTCATGATCGCGGTCGTGATGATCGGCATGAACTTCATCGCCGACCTGCTCTACAGCCTGCTCGACCCGCGGGTGAGCCATGAGCGACGCTGAGCGCACGCTGGCCCTGCCCCCGCGGTGGTCGCAGGCGAACGCCGCCTGGCGGGAGGTCCTGCAGACCCTCGTCGTCGTCGCCCGGCGCGACCGCTTCGCCATGGCCGGGCTGATCATCTACTTCGTCTTCTTCGTGCTGGCGGTGCTCGCGCCGGCTGTGGCCCCGTACCCGCCGCTGGAGCTGGCCTACCTGCCCAACGGCGACGTGGCCGCGAACCTGCCGCCCTCGCTCAGCCATCTGCTCGGCACGACGAACCTCGGGCGCGACGTCTTCTCGCAGCTGCTGCACGGAGCGCGGGCCGCCCTGGTCGTGGGGTTCGTCGCGGCCCTGGGCGTGGTGATCATCGGCACGATCGTGGGCCTGTTCGCGGGCTACTTCGGGGGCTGGGTGGACACCCTGCTGATGCGGGCCGCCGACGTCGCCTTCGGCATCCCGTTCCTGCCGATGGCCATCGTGCTCGTGGCCTTCCTGGGGCCCAGCATCTGGAACGTCGTGCTGGTCATGACGCTGCTGCTGTGGCGGGACACCGGCCGCATC
>DASUAK010000171.1:0-2018 GCA_035763845.1 bacterium
GTCGTCACGGTCGTGGACCTCACGCAGCGGTATGGTCTCACCGCCCCGCTGGTCTTCCTGCCGTATCTCATCGTCCCGGTCATCCCGCTCATGACCTTGTTCTGGGTGTACCTCATGCTGCTGGCCGGGCTCAACGCGGCCGGGCGCCGGGAGATGTCGCTGGGGCCGTTCCCCGAAGACTGCAGCCTGGGCCTGGCCCCGATCGGGGCGCTGGCCTTCCGGGGGTTCCTCATCTTCTGCGCGGCCACGCTGCCTTTCATGCTCACGAACCTGCGCAGCCGCTTCGATCTCCTCCTGGGCCTGACGTTCTTCGTCGCCGGCGTGGCGGCATTCTTCCTTTCGATGTGGCGGCTGCACCGCCAGATGCTCGCGGCAAAGGGCCGCCATCTCGCCTGGGCGCGCGGCCTCTACGCCGAAGCGTATGCGCCGGTCCGCGCCAACGTCACCCTGGAAGCGATCCGGGAGCGGGCTCCGCTGGTGAGCGCGGCGGAGGCCCTCGAGAAGCGCGCGGCGGCGATCCAGGAGTGGCCCTTCGACGACCGCACGACCGGGCGCATCGTCGGCATCAGCATGGGCGTCGTGACGGCCGTGATCACGCGGATGGTCCTCCGCTCCCTGGGGCTGTAGCGATGGGCATATCGGGCAAAGGCCGGATAGTGCCGGCCTGTCCGCCTCGGTAGGCTGAAGGCGTGCTCGACCTCGCCATCCTCACCTTCCTCTCGGCGCTGGCCACCGCCGTGGCCACAGGGATCGGCGGCATCCCCTTCTTCTTCACCCGGCGGATGCCGGAGCGCACGGTCGGGCTGGCCTGGGGATTCAGCGGCGGGTTGATGCTCTCCGCCTCGGTGTTCAACCTCGTCTTCGAAGGGGTCGAGCGGGCCGGATACAACATCGTGGCGCTGGGGATCGCCCTGGGCGGCGGGCTGTTCTGGCTGACCGCGCGGCGGATGGGCAACTCGCACCACAGCTTCTTCCACCTTCAGGGCGCGGTCGCCCAGCGGGTGATCCTGCTCATCGGCTCGATGTTCGTGCACAGCTTCGCGGAGGGGATCGCCGTCGGCGTGGGCTTCGGCACCGGCGACATGGCCCTGGCCGCGCTGATCACCATCGCCATCGCCATCCACAACATCCCCGAAGGGATCGCCGTTTCGCTGCCCCTGCGGGCGGAAGGTTTCAGCGGGTGGTCGTGCATCTGGTGGTCGATCTTCACCAGCCTGCCCCAGCCCGTCATGGCCGTGCCGGCCGCCCTGGCCGTCGCCGTCTTCGCGCCGATCGTCCCGCTCGGCCTGGGGTTTGCCGCGGGGGCGATGGGCTTCATGGTCTTCAGCGAGATGCTGCCGGAGGCGGCGGAGCACGCCGGGCGCGGGAACGCCGCCGCGGCGGCAGTGGTCGGCTTCCTGATGATGATGCTCATGCAGAACGTGTTACAGTAGGGGGCGTGAGGCGGCCCATCGTCGCCTTCGACTACGACGGGACTCTCGTCGACGCGTACGAGATCAAGCGGGAGTCGTACTGGCGGGCCGTGGCGGAGGCGCTCGGTCTGGACGCCGCTGCCCGGCCCATCGTGGACGCCTCCTACGCCCGGACCAGCGGGGCGCACCGCCTGCAGCAGCTCGCCGACACGGTCCGCGCCCTGGGGATCGAGGCCACACCGGCGCAGCAGGAAGAGTTCTCCCGCCGCTACTCCGCTCACAACGATGCCGCGAAGGACAGGATGACCGAGTTCCCTTCGGTCCGGCGTGTGCTCGAGGCGCTGCGCGCCCGCTATGACCTCGCGCTGATCAGCGGGCTGCCGCAGGAGCTGCTCCAGGCGGACGCTGACGCGCGGGGGCTGGCGGGATATTTCGCGCTCGTCGACGGTGGCGACAAGGGGCGGGCGCTGCGAGCGCTGCGGCAAGAGGGGCGCACCGTGGCGCTGTTCGTCGGCGACACCCCGCACGATGAGGCGACGGCGCGCGAGCACGGTGTGCCGTTCTTCCATGTGCAGGGCGACGCCGATCTCGCCCGGGTGCCCGAAG
>DASUAK010000172.1:0-12572 GCA_035763845.1 bacterium
TACTCGAAGGGCTTCCTCACCTTCAAGAACCCGGCGGCGCATCCGTACGAGGTCGTGCAGTATTCGCTGATGCTGGCGGAGGCCAGGCGGACGCACTACGGACAGATGCTGGAGACCTTCACCGCCGGCCCGCAGCCCGGCGGCGTGAGTCCGGGAGTGACGCTGGCGCAGCTCAGACCTTGGCTGCAGGCCTTCGACCTCGGCGCCCCCTACCCGCCCTCGGCCGTCCGCGGGCAGATCCAGGCGGTCTACGACACGGGGGGCGAAGCCGGATGGTACCTCTGGAATCCGGCGAACGTCTACGACGCCGCCGCGCTCGAGAAAGAGTCTCTCTACCGGGAACCGGCCATCTTCTTGAAGAGCTGGATCTGGCCCAGGTGATAGGCCGTGTGCGTCAGCGATTGCAGCACGGCCCACTGCCGGGCGACGGTGCGCGTCCCGCCGCGGTAAGGCAGCTCGATCGTCTGTGACAGATCGGCGGGGGTGAGACGGGCCAGGACGTCCCGCACCTCCCGCTGCGCCGCCCGCAGCGCCGCGACCAGCGGCGCCTTCGCCAGATGCTCCCCCGCGAATTCCGCGTCGCGGTCACGCTCGATCTCACGCCCGCCCACCATCTGTACGACCCAGTACCGCTCGGATCCGGCGGTGTGCCGGAGCAGGATGCCGATGGTGTTCGAGAGACTGGGGTGCCGCCAGTTGATCGCTTCGTCCGTGAGCGGCTCGACGGCCGCGTAGATGTCCTCGTGCACGCTGTCCAGCCTCTCGACGAACGGAGCCACGAACGGATCCATGCGCGCCTCCGGGAGCGGGATGAAAAGGGAGTTCGCCCGCTCGGGCCTCCGGCTCCTGTCCGTCCGGGTCGGGAGGTATCGCTTGAGACGGATGGAAATCGGGGCTCAGCCATGACCCGCACCTACACGTCGTCCCGGTTCGTTGCCGCCGTCAACGTCGCCATCGCCCCCGTCGCCGGGTTCGCCATCGCCGGGGTCCTGTTCTGGGCGGGGCTGATCGCCAGGCGCGCCGGCGCCCCGTTCACGGCCACCGCCGGCCTGTTCGCCATGGCGGTTCTCGCGCTGGCGCTCTTCGGAGGGCTTGCGTACGCGAGCCTGCGCATCGTCACGCGGATCGAGGTGCGCGAAGACGCGACCGTCGAGTTCCGCGGCCCGCTCATCCGGCTCGCCCTGCCCGCGACAGGGATCACGGCGGTGCAGGCCCATCCGATGGTGCGCAGCAGCGCGCACGTCCGTCACGCGGGCGGACGGCTGCCGCTGTGCATGCCGATCGACGGCCTCTACGAGTTCCTCGGCTGGCTCAAGCAGGCCAATTCCCGCGTGGAGATCAGGTGGCTGTGATGACCCGAACGGTCCCGGCGAACCCTAAGGCCGGTAGCCGAGCAGCGGCCAGTAGACGAAGGCGGCGAGCCAGGTGAGGGCGAGCAGGACGAGCGAGGCCGGGATGCCCGAGCGCAGGTAGTCGCGGATCGTGTAGTACTCGTAGCCGATCGTGATCATCCCCGTGGGGGTCTGGGTGGGCAGCAGGAAGCCGGGCCCGGCCGTCATCACCACGACCATCCCCGTCCACAGCGGGTTCAACCCCCAGCCCCGCGCCAGCGTGAAGGCCAGCGGCAGCGCCACGGCGATCATCCCCAGGTTGTTCACGAAGCCGACCCGGATGAGCAGGACGAGCGGGGCGATGACGAGCGCCACGGCCAGGGGCGAGGGGTGCGCGACGACCCCCAGCGTCTGCCGGGTGAGCCAGGCGCCCGCGCCCGAGGTGTCCAGCGCGTTCGCCAGGGCGAGCGAGACCCCGAACAGGATGATGACGTTCCAGCGCACCGCGCCGAGGGCCCGCTCCCAGGAGAGCACGCGCATGCCGGGCATCAGCAGCACGATCGCGCCGATCATCCCCGCCTGCGGGGTCGTGATCCCCCAGCGCGGCCCGATGATCCACAGCAGGAAGATCACCGCGAAGACGGCGAGCATCTTCCACTCCGGCCTGGAGAGGACGCCGAGACGGCGCAGCTCGCCCGTCACGTAGTCCGCCCCGGCCGCCAGCTCCCCCCGCTCCGGAGGGAACTGCCACAGCAGCAGCCGCCACACCACGGCGGTGAAGACGACGACCAGCGGGAAGAAGGCGGCCAGCCAGGCGAGGTACGTCCAGCGCACGTTGATCAGATTCCCGAAGGCCCCCGCCGCGTACACCGTGGCGCCGGCGGCCGTCATCAGCCCGATCCCCACCATGATCGAGACGTGCGAGATGCCGATCAGCATCGCCTTGGAGAAGCGCGACGACGGCGGGATGCGCGCCGCCTCGATGATGCCGAGCACGACCGGCAGGATCATCGAGGTCCGCCCGGCGGCCGTGGGCACCATGAAGGCCAGGACCACCACGGCCCCCAGCACGGCGAGCAGCACCAGGGGCGGCCGGTCGCCCGCGCGGTGCAGGAGGGCGAGCGCGATCCGCCGGCCGAGCCCGGTGTCGGCCATCGCCTGGGCGAGGATGAATGTCACGACCAGCAGCCAGACGAACTCGGTGCCGAAGCCCGCCACCGCGCGCTCGAAGGGCATCACGCCCAGCAGCGAGAGCAGCGTGATGAGGAGCAGGCCGGACAGCGAGGGATCCTGCACGCCGCTGGACCAGAAGACGACGGCGGCGAGCAGCCCGGCGAGGGCGTACGCGCCCTGGCGGGAGAGCCCCTCCGGCAGCGGCAGCGTTCCGGCCACCAGGAAGGCCGCGATGAAGATGGCCCACGGCACCCAGGCCAGCGACGGGCGCGAGACGGCCGGCTCGTCCTGCGGCAGATGCGGCTGGGACACCGCCGGCATCAGGCCGGATCCATCCTCACAGCCGGATCTCGCCCTGCTCGAGCACCACGGTCCGGTCCAGCGTCAGCGTCGGGCGGAACATCGTGCCGTCGAAGTGCGCCACCGCGCGGGTGGCGCCGCCGAGGTTCGCGCTCGTCCCGATGCCGATGTGCACGGTGCCGAGCGCCCCGTGGTCGGTCCAGCGCCCCGTCAGGGTGAGGATCGACGGATTCAGACCGATCGCCAGCTGGGCGATGTTGTAGACGGCGGCGTCGCCGAGCTGGCCCCATACCTTGCGGATCATGTCCGCCTCCGGGCCGCCCTCCACGCGGACGATCCGCCCGCCTTCGACCGTGCAGACGACAGGCGTGCGCAGCAGCCCGCCGAGGCGCAGGTTGGGGATGCTGCCGTCGAAGACGAGCCGCCCTTCGACTTTGCCGTCCACGGGGGAGATGTTCGCCTCGATCCATGGAAAGGCGGAGAACTTCCCTTTCCGGTCCAGCACGCAGTCGTGCGCGTTGCCTTTGCGGCCGCGCAGATCGAAGGTGCAGTCAGTTCCCGCAGGCGTCCGGAGGGACGCCGAGGACGCATTGGTGAGCAGGTCTGCGACCGCCCGGCACCTGGCCGATTCTGCCTCGAAGTCGGCTTCAGGCCCGCCGCGAATGAGCATCTCGGGATTGACCATCGCCGGGAGGGCGAGCACACGCGTGCCCCCCTTGAGCGCGTCATGTACCGCCGCGGAGTGGCTGATCGAGTAGCTGACCGGCAGCAGGGCCACGTCCGCGGCCGCCATGGCGGCCCCGACGACGGCGGGCGGCTCATCCCCGTCCACCTCGCGCGGGGTCATCACAGTGGTGACGACCTCGGGGGTGAGCTCGAGCGCGGCGGCGGCCAGCGCCTCGGCCACGACCAGGCTGACCGCTCCCGTGTCGGCGACGACGGCGACCTTCTCTCCGGACCGGATGCGCGCACAGACACGGACGACCTTACGCGCACCCTCGATCAGGCCTGCGAGCTGCACGATAGGGCCTCCTTCACGTTACAGAGTACGTGCCATCTCTGCCTCCGCCGCCGGCGCCCGCCGCCGCAGCAGGCCCGACAGCAGCAGGAGCAGCGTGAGGCCGAAGAGCGCGGCCGAGAGCGGCCGCGTCACGAACGTCAGCAGGCTGCCGTGCGAGAGCAGCAGCGCCTGCCGCGCGGACTCTTCCAGCGTATTGCCGAGGACGAGGGCCAGTACGAGAGGGGCCGGCGGATAGGCGAGCTTCATCATCAGGTAGCCGAACGCGGAGAAGAGCAGCGCCAGGGCGACCTCGAAGAGGTGGTTCTCGAGGCTGAAGGTCCCGATCATCGCCAGCGCCACGATGGAGGGGAACAGGACGGCCTTGCGCAGGCGCAGGACGCTGACGAAGAGCGGGATCGCGAGCAGGTTCACCAGCACCAGCAGCAGGTTGCTGATGTGCATGCTGGCGATGATCCCCCAGGCGAACTGCGGATGCTGCTCGAACAGCAGCGGCCCCGGCCGCAGCCCGAAGAGCATCAGCCCGCCGAGCATCACCGCCGTTGTCGCCGATCCGGGCAGCCCGAGCGTGAGCAGCGGCACCATCGCGCCCACCGCGGCCGCGTTGTTCGCGCTCTCCGGCCCCGCCACGCCTTCGATCGCGCCGCGGCCGAAGCGGTCCGGATCGCGCGCGGCCCGCTTCTCCACGGTGTAGGAGATCATCGATGCCGCGGTCGCCCCGGCGCCGGGCAGCATCCCGACGACGAAGCCGATCAGGGTCCCGCGTGCCACCGCCCAGCGGGAGGCCGCCCAGTCGGCCGAGCTGGGCAGCACGCCGCGCAGGCTGAACCGGGTGTCCGGCACCCGGTACGGCGCGGCCTGCGAGGCCGTGGCCAGGATCTCGGCCAGCCCGAAGAGCCCGACCGCCACGGGGATGAACTGCACGCCGTCGAGGAGCTTCAGCTGGCCGAAGGTGAAGCGGGGCAGCCCGCTGATCAGATCGATCCCGACGACGGACAGCCAGAGACCAAGCAGCACCGAGATCGCGCCCTTCAGCTTGTCGGCTCCGGCGAGGTAGACGACGAGGCTGAACCCGAGCACGAGGAGGCCGGTGAACTCGGCCGGACCGAAGGCCAGGGCCACGGTGGTGAGCGGCTGGGCGAGGAACATCAGGGCGATGATGCCGAACGTCCCCGCGACGAACGAGCCGAAGGCGGCGATGCCGAGCGCCGCGCCGGCCCGGCCCTGCCGGGCCATCTCATAGCCGTCCAGCGTGGTCATCACCGAGGCGGATTCCCCGGGGATGCGCAGCAGCACCGAGGTGATCGTGCCGCCGTACATCGCCCCGTAATAGATCCCGATGAACGTGATCATCGAGGTGGTCGGGTTCAAGCCGAAGGTCACGGGCAGAAGGATGGCGATCGCGGCCGAGGGGCCGATCCCGGGCAGCACGCCGATCAGCTGGCCGATCATGACACCCGCGGCGGCGGCGAGGACGTTCACCGGCTGCAGCGCCACCTGGAAGCCGTTCAGCAGAAGACCGAGGGTATCCACCTCAGAAGCCCCAGGGTCCCTTGGGGACCGGCACCGCCAGCCACCGGACGAACAGGAGATAGAGGACGAGCGGGACGACGACGCCCGTCGCCGCCGCGGAGCTCCACGAGGCGCCGAGGAGCCTGACCAGGGCCACCAGCAGCAGGGCCAGGGCGGCCAGCATCCCCACCTTCGGGATGAGCAGCAGGGCGACGGCCGCGGCCAGGGTGATCTGGGCGGCGAGGACGAGCTCCCCCCTGCCCGCCGCGCGCTCGGCCGGCGTGCGCGCGGGCGGATGCGCCGCAGCCGCGGGCACGGGGCGGACCAGCATGAGGAAGCCGCACAGGGCCAGGCCTGCGCCGATCCAGAGCGGGGCGAAGCCCGGCCCGGGGATCCGACCCATCCACATACCGAGCCGCACCGCCGTGACCATCGTGTAGACCGCGAACATGAGGAGCAGCGCCCCCGCGAGGCGATCCCAACGAACCATGTGGCCCCCTCGCCGCGTGATCACGGCGGTGCGTCCTGCTCTGCTTACTTGATCAGACCCAACTCCCGGTAGAAGTCAACGTAGCGCTGGCCCACGCTTTCCACCGTCCGCTTCCAGTCCGCCGGGCCCTGGCACATCGGGACGAGGAGGTTCGTCTCGATGTACTCCTTCTGCCACTTCTGGCTGCGGCACAGCCGCTGGAACGCGTTCCACATCGTCTGCACGGCCGCATCCGGCACGCCGGGCGGCATCGAGACGCCGCGGTACTGGTCCCAGACCACGTCGTAGCCGAGCTCGCGGAACGTGGGCAGGTCCGGCAGGACCGCCAGGCGCCGGGTCGAGGAGACGGCCAGGGCGCGTACCTTCTTGGCCCGGAGCTGCTCCAGCCCCTCGGCCGGGTTCAGCCAGACCGCGGAGACGTGGCCGCCGAGCATCGCCGTGAGGGCCGGACCGCTCCCGCCGAACGGCACGTAGGTCATCTTGATCCCCGCGGCCTTCTCCAGCATCGCGGTCACGACGCGGTCGTCGGAGGCGATCGCCGAGCCGCCCACGCTGATCGACTCGGGCGTGGCCTTGCTGACCTTCACGATGTCGCCGACGCTGCGGTATGCCGACTCGGCCCGGACGACGAGGAAGAAGGTGTCCAGGGCCAGCCCCGCGACCGGCGTGAAGTCGGTGACCTTGAAGGGCGCCTGGCTCACCAGCGGGGTGGTCCAGAAGCTGCCGCTGATCGTGGTCAGGACGTACGGGTCGCCCCGCTTGCTCAGCACGTAGCTCCAGCCGACCGCGCCGCTGCCGCCCGGCTTGTTGGAGATGACGATCGGCACCGTGACGATGCGCTCCTCGGTGAGGATCTTGGCGATCGTGCGGGCGAGGATGTCGCTGCCGCCGCCCGCGCCGAACGGAACCACGAGCTCGAACGGCTTGCTCGGAAAGGCCTGGCCGAACAGCGGCGTCCCGGCCAGCAGGCCCACGATCAGCGCCGTGACCAGGGCGCGGAGGAACAAACGCGTGCGCATCGTGCCCACCCCCCACTGGATGTGATTCCGGATCATCTGACCTCCACGAGCATCTTCCGCCGCTCCACGAGCGTGCGGCCGTCGACCTCCACGGTCGGGTTGAGGATGATCGCGTCGACGTGGATGGCGCTCTCCACCAGCCCGCCGATCGTGTGGCTGTCGCCCACCCCGATGTGCACGACCCCGAGCAGCACCTTGTCCTCGGCCATGTTGCCGCGCAGGCGCGACTTCGGGTTCGTGCCGACGGCGAACTCGGCGATGTTGCCGGCATCGGCGTCGGTGCCGATCAGCGCCCGGAAGGCGTCCGCGCTGCGCCCGCCCTCCACGCGCACGATGCGTCCCTGCCGCACCTCGCAGCGGATCGGCGCGTCCAGGACCCCGACGTTGTCGATGGCGTGGTCGAAGACGGCCACCCCCTCGGCGCTGCCCTCGACCGGGACGATCGCCGCCTCGCCCGTGGGGAACGGCGTGAAGGTGCCGGGCTCCGTCGAGAAGCCGTCCAGGGCCAGGGCCGCGCGCCCTTCGATCCGCATCCGCAGGTCGGTCCCTTCGGGCGAGGTGACCCGCACCGCCGTCCCCGCCGTCAGCACGCGGGCGATCTCCCGGGTCAGCCGCCGCACCGCCGGATAGTCGGCGGTGGCGGCGCCCTGCGTCATGCTCTCCACCGTGACGCTGCGCAGGACGGCGGCCCGGGCGCCCCGCGCGCTGGCCTCCTTGCGGGCGGTGGTGTGCGTGATCGAGTGCTTCACCGCCATCAGCATCACGTCGCTGGCGAGCATCGCCGCGGCCAGCACCTTCGGCGGATCGTTCCCGTGCTGGGCGCGCGGATCCATGATGGCCAGGACGACGTCGCCGCCCCGCTCCCGCGCCGCCTCCGCGAGCACGTCCGCGATCGCTTCCGTCGTCGTGTCTCCGATCACGAGGACATTCTCTCCCGGCCGCAGCGCGACGCAGTGCTCGGCGAGCATCCGCGCCGTGCGCATCATCTCCTCGCGGCTCACCACATCCACCTCCCCCGTCCCGTCACAGGGTCCGCACGAGCCCCCCGTCGACGAGGATCTGCTGTCCGGTGACGTAGCCGGCCCGCGGCGAGGCGAGGAACACGACCACCGCCGCGACCTCATCCGGCTCGCCGTGCCGCCCGAGCGGCACGTCGGCGGCGTCCCGGGCGAGCGCCTCTTCGGGCGCGACGCCGCGCTGGGCCGCGTCGGCCGCCAGCCGGGCGCGCCGCCGGTCCGTGAGGACGCGGCCGGGGGCCACGCAGTTCACCGCGATGCCGCGCGGGGCCAGCTCGTCGGCCAGGCTGCGCGTGAGGTTCGCCAGGGCGGCTTTCGCCGCGTTGCTCGGCGACTGGCCCAGATGCGGCTGCTTCCCCGAGGCGGCCCCCACGAGCACCACCCGTCCGCCTTCCGGGATGTACGGCAGGGCCGCCCGCATCAGCCGTACGGCAGAGAAGAAGTCCACCTCGAAAGCCTCCCGCCAGGTCGCTTCGCTGACCTCGAGGAAGCTCGCCCGGAAGCTGCGGCCCACGGCGTCGATCACGGCATCGAACCGCCCGAGAAACTCATGCGCTTCGGCGACCAGCTTCGTAGTCTGATCCTCGTTGGTGAGGTCGGCGCGGATCTCCCGCACCTGCCCGCCCCGGCGGCGCACGGCCTCGGCGGTCTCGCGCAGCGCCTCCGGATCGCGGCCGGCCAGCGCCACATGCGCCCCTTCCGTGCCGAGGAGCTCGGCGGCGGCGCGGCCGATGCCGCGCGTGCCCCCCGCCAGCAGCACCCCCTTGCCCCGGAGGTGCAGGTCCATCAGGCGGACGTCGAGGCGGCCGTCACCGCCCGGGCCCGGCGGTCGTCCCGCAGCTGGCGGATGATCGGCCACAGCAGCGTGAGGACCGCGAGCGCGATCAGCGAAGCGGAGATGGGGCGGGTGAAGAAGACCCACGGATTTCCCAGCGCGATGAGCAGCGACCGGCGGAGGTTGACCTCGACCATGAAGCCGAGGACCAGCCCGAGCACCATGGCCAGGATGTTGAAGCCGAACCGCCGCATCCCGAAGCCGACCAGGCCGGTGACGAGCACGACCCAGACCTCGAACATGCTGTTGCTGATGGAATAGGCGCCCACCAGGACGAGGCCCAGGATGCCGGCGTACAGCAGCGGCGGCCGCACGTTGACCAGGGCGATGGACGGCCGCAGGGCGAGATAGCCGAGGACGAGCATCATGACGTTGGCGATCAGCATCCCGACGAACAACCCGTACACGATCTGCGGCGTCCGCTCGAACAGCGCCGGCCCGGGCTGGATGCCGTGCAGCATCATCGCGGCGAGCATGATCGCGGCCGAGTTGCTGCCGGGGATGCCGAAGGTGAGCAGCGGGATCATCGCCGTCCCGGTGACCACGTTGTTGGCGGTCTCCGGCGCGGCGACCCCCTCCAGCGATCCGTGACCGAACTCCTCGGGGTGCTTCGACCAGCGCCGCGCCTCGTTGTACGAGATGAAGGCGGCGATCGCGCCGCCCCCGCCGGGCAGCAGCCCTTCGATCGTTCCCATCACGATCCCGATGAACGTCGCCACGCGCAGCTTCCACAGCTCCGCCAGGCTCGGCAGGTCCGTCTTGTACTTCCCGCGGACCCGCTCCCAGTCGACGCCCTCGGCGATGCGCGTGAAGATCTCGGAGACCGCGAACAGGCCGATCATCCCGGCCACCAGCTGCACCCCGCCGAGGAGGTCGATCGTGCCGAGCGTGAAGCGCGGCGTGCCGGAGAAGGGGTCCATGCCCGCCGTGGCCAGGATCAGGCCCAGCAGCGCCGAGATCCCGCCCTTGACCAGGTCGCGCCCGACGAAGCTGCTGATCAGCGCCAGGCCGAAGACCCCGAGGCCGAAGTACTCCGGGGGGCCGAAGGCCAGGGCCACCTTCGACAGCGGCACGGCCATGGCGACGAGGATGAAGACGCTGACTATGCCGCCGATCGTCCCGGTGATGAGGGAAACGCCGAGGGCTTTGCCGCTCTTGCCCTGCAAGTGCAGCTGGTAGCCGTCGATGACGGTGGCGGCGGCGCCGGGCGTGCCGGGCGTGCTGATCAGGATGGCGGTGATCGAGCCGCCGTACATCGCGCCGATGTAGATGCCGGCCAGCATCATCAGGGCCACGGCGGGGTTCATCCCGAAGGTCAGCGGGAGGAGCAGGGCCATGGCGATGGAGCCGGAGATCCCCGGCATCGCGCCCCCCAGGATGCCCCAGGCCACACCGAGGAGCATCATCAGCAGCGACAGCGGCTGGAACGCGATCGCGGCGCCGAGGGCGAAGCGCTCGATCATCGCAGGGGCCCCATCGGCAGCAGGACGTGCAGGGCCCGCCCGAAGAGGACGTAGAGCACGGCGGTCACGCCGAGCGCCGTCCCGATCAGCGCGGTCCAGGCCCGCAGTCCCAGGATCCAGATCACCACCCCGAGCAGGACCGGGGTGGCCAGAACGAATCCCACGCGCGGCATGAGCAGCCCGTAGGCGACCAGCAGGACGAGCACCCCGGCGAACGCGCCGGCCCGGATCGCGGGCGGGCGGGACGGATCGGACCGTCCCGCCAGCGCCCGCACCACGAGGATCACGGCGAGGACCCCCAGCGCCAGCGCGAGCAGACGCGGGAAGAAGGCCGGCCCCAGCCGGTCGGAGGCGAACCCGCGGCGGATCAGGAACGACTGCTGGGCGTAGAAGACCGTGAAGGCCAGCAGCCCCAGCCCGATCGTCAGATCCGCGCGCCGCATCTCCGGCTCCTTACTGGATCACACCGATTTCCTTCATGTAGCGCCGCAGCGTCTGGTTCATGCGGTGCAGGTAGGCGTTGTACTGGCCGCGGTCCATGTACGACGGCAGCAGGTACACCGACGTGTAGTAGGACCGGTAGGCCGGCTTGGCCAGGACGCGCTTGACCGCATCCTCCCAGAACGCGATGGCCGCGGGGTCCATCCCCTTGGGACCGAGCAGGCCGCGGAACTTCTCGACCACGATGTCCACGCCCTGCTCCTTCGCGGTGGGGATCGAGGTGCCGGGCAGCCGCGCCGCGGTGAACGAGTTCACGACCCGCACCTGGCCGGCCTGCACCTGCGACGATACCTCCGCGAACTCGCCCACGCCGAGGTCGACGTGGCCGCCGAGCACGGCGAGCAGCAGGTCGCCGCCGCCCTCGAAGGTGACGGGCTGGACCTGCACCTTCGCCACCTTCTGGATCTGATGGGCGATCATGTGCTCCACGGAGCCCGGGGTGGCCGCCCCGAACCGGATCGTCCCCGGGCGCTGCCGGGCCGTGTTGAGGATGTCGTTCAGCGTCTTCCAGGGCGAGTCCGCCTTCACGTACAGGATCATCGGGTCGAAGAAGACGTTCGCCACCGGCTGCAGATCAAGGAACGAGTGGGGTGTCCTGGTCAGGATGGGCGTCTGCAGCATGGTCGGCGTGCTGCCGTAGAGGACGTAGCCGTCCTTCCCGCTGGTCGCGACGTAGGTCACCGCGCGGGCCGAGGAGCCGCCGCTGCGGTTCTCGACGACGAGCGGGACGTTGACGATCCCCTCGAGCCCCTTGGCGAGGTTGCGCAGGAAGATGTCGCCCCCGGACCCCGCGCTGCTGTGGGTGACGAGGGTGATGGGCTTGGTGGGATAGGATCCCTGGGCGATGGCGCCGACGCTCATCACGAGGACGATCGCCAGCGCGAGCAGTGCACCTCTGGCCTTCACCGTCATGACACTCCCCCTTTCGGTGGTTGCGGTCTCCTCGGTTCGTCCTGCGCGAACACCGGATCCCCCGCATCGAGCACGATCTGGTCGTCCAGCACGACGGTCGGACGGAGCAGCACGATGTCCAGGTGGACGGCGCTGTCCACCGTTCCGGCGAGGCTGAGGTTGTCGCCGAGGGCGACGTGCGCCTGCCCCAACCGCTTCTTGATCTCCCGGGACTTCGGGATCAGCCGGCAGGCCGGGTTGGTGCCCAGGGCCAGCTCGGCGGCGAAGTTCGCGCCGCCGGGATCCTTGCGCGCGAGAATGGCCTCGAGCTGCTGGGCCTGCGCGCCGCCCTCGACCCGCACGATCCGCCCGTGCCGGACCTCCATCCGGAACGGCTCGGTGACCTGCCCGATCTTCTCGATCAGGTACGGGGCGACCAGCACGCCCTCGCTGCGGCCCTCCAGCGGCGCGATCGCCGCCTCGCCGTCCGGCAGGCCCGAGAATTGGCCGCGCTCGCGGGCGAACCCCGAGAGCGCGAACGCGGGCCGGCCGGTGAGATCGAGGGTGAGATCGGTCCCCTCCGGAGTCGTCACGCGGGCCCGCTTCGCCGCGGTCAGCAGCGCCACGCCCTTCCGGGTGATCCGGTCCACCTCGTCGTAGTCCGCGGTCATCCCGCCGCGGACCATCATCTCCTCGTCCACCTCGCGGATGTTGCAGACGCGCGCCCCGGCCCGCAGCGCCTCCCGTTCGGCGTTCGTGTGGGTCATGGAGTGCGAGGTCTGGACCACGATGCAGTCCGCTTCCCGCATCGCGGCCGCCACGGATGCCGGCGGTTCCTCGCCCCCCATCTCCCGGGCCGGCATCGTGACGATCACCGGCTGCAGCCCGTAGACCACGGCGGTAGTGGCGAGCAGATCCGTGATGGAGCGCGGGCGCTCGAAGTCCGTGACGATGACGAGACGCTCGCCTGGCCGCACCGCGAGCACCTGCTCCATGATGCGGCGGGCGGTGGGGGCCATGTGC
>DASUAK010000173.1:0-2598 GCA_035763845.1 bacterium
CCGGCGTCTTCGGATCCACCGAACGCATCCAGGTGATCTCCTCGTCCCACTTCCCTGCGACGGAGGTGACGGCGGCGAGCGTCTCCCGCATCGCGTCGACGGCGCCGACCAGGTCCTCATCGACCGGCCGGGGCTGCGCCACCTGAGGATAGTACTTCAGCTCGCCGGCATGACGGCGAAAGACGGCCGCGGTCGCACTCAGAGCGCGTCCGCGACGCAGCGCCTCCACGTGGGCGGCGCGCCAGCGCGAGGGATCATCGGCTTTCGATGCAGCCGTGGTTCGTTGACCCACCTGTCCGTCTGATGATACAGTGTTGCCGTCCGCGGCCCCCATCGTCTAGGCCGGCCCAGGACACCGGTCTTTCAAGCCGGTAACGCGGGTTCGAATCCCGCTGGGGGCACCAGCAAGCACGTCACGCTGCAGCCTGGATGCCAACCTGCAAGGCCAGGAGCGCTATATCGTCCTGCGTCGATCCGCCCTCGACCATCTCCTGAATCAGTCTGGTGCACACCGCCTCGGGATCGATCGGCCCCCGCCGCACGACCCCCTCCAGCGCGGTGAGCCCGTGCTCAAGTCCTACCCCCCGTCGCTCAATGAGCCCGTCACTGTAGAGCACGATCGTGGATCTTGGAGGAATGGGCACCTCCGCCTCTGTAGGAGTGAAGGGCATCCTCACCCCCAGGGGCACGGTGCTGCCTTCCACCAGATACCGGGTTGTCCGATCGGGCGCCACCACCAAGGGCGGGGGATGTCCGGCATTCGTGAACCGGATGCGCATGGACTCTGTCGAAACGACCATATAGACCAGCGTCACCATCTGGTGCAGGGGGAGCTGGTGAAGGAGCGCGTCCAGGCGCTGAAGGATGGCGGAAGGTGGATATCCCTCCAGCGCCAGCACGTGCAATGCCGTCCGCAGCTGCCCCATCAGGGCGGCCGCGTCCACCCCGCGGCCAGCGACGTCGCCGATGGCCAGGGCGATTTGCCCATCCGGGAGAGGGATCACATCATACCAATCCCCGCCGATGTCCCCTTCACTTGGAAGATACCGGGCACTCAGCGCCACCTCGGGAAACTCGGGGAGCCGCTGCGGGAGGAGATTCCGCTGGAGTCTCTCGGTGATCGCGCGCTGGCGGGCATATGCGCGCCCGAGAGCGACGGCCACGCCGCATCGGCGGCCAAGATCCTCAGCGAGCAATCGATCGGCCTGATCGAACCGGGGTCGTGCATATCCCCGGCCAAAGGCAAGGACACCATCGGCCTCGTCATTATGCCGGATCGGCACGCGGAGAACGGCTCTCGTCCCCAACGCACCGAGCAGGGAGAGATGCTGCGGATCTTGCGCCATGGCTTCCCAGGCCGCGTTCGAAATCTCATTGACCAGTTCAATCTGACGGTCTCGAACGATCGGCCGGGGATCGCCCGGCACACCGGGGGCTCCCGGAAAGGATAGATAGAGCTTCTCCAGCACGCTCTCCTTGGCTGCGTCGGCATGAATAAGTGCCACGACGTTGGTGGCGTCGCCCTCGGCCAACTCCACAACGCACCAGTCCGCAAAGCGAGGAACGGTCAGGTGAGCGACATGCCTGAGCGACGCTTCATGCTCGAACGCCTTCCCGAGCAGCGCGCTCGCATCCGCCTGAAGGATGAGGTGCCGTTCCGCTCTTTCGGACTTGCGCTCGATGTCGCGCAGGCGGGCCGTCCCAACAGCCGTCAGGAAGGCAACCAGCGCAAACAGCCCGAGCGTGAGGAGGTTCGCCGCGGTAAGCTCGACCGCGGGTCCGAAGCGATAGTATCCTGTCGAGGCAATCGCGAGGAAAGCCAGGACCAGACCCGCTCTCCGGCCCCCCACGTATGCGGTCGCTCCGATGACCGGCACGTGGACGAACAAGAACGCCTCGCTGTCAGGGACGCTGGAACGGAGAGCGGCAACGATGAGAGCGGTACCCGCAAAAACCCCGAGGGCAATCGCAACTTCAGCCAGCAGGCTGAACACCGGCAGCACGATCCTGTCGCTGCGGCGGCGCGTATGGCCCTCCATCTAAGGGGAGGATTCCTCCCCCTCGCGGCCAATTCCTCTGCCCTTCACGCTCGGAGCACGACCGCGCTAGGGCCCGCCTTCGGGAGCCACGGCCAGGAGGTACCTCCAGGCGGCGCGCTCCTCCCGCTCCAGTTCCTCGATCCCCGACCGGATACCACGCAGCCCGGACGCGCCGTCCGCCCCGGGCTGGTCGAAGCACTCTTGCAGGGCGGCCACACGGTCCGCGGTAGCGAGCGCCCGCACCGCCCTGCCCGCGAACTGCTGCCGCTCCGTGCAGTAGTCATAGAGGACGCGGCTGACGATGATCGCCCGCGACGCTACCCGAGCGGAGCGCAGCCTCTCGTAAGCCGCCACCCACCGCAGAGCCGCGTCGCGCTTGACGCTGGTCCGCAGCCGGCGGGCGGCCCCGCGCGCATCCGCGGCCACCGATGCGGTCCGGCGCTCCCAGATGACGAATTCGTCTTCCTCCGGCGCCCTGCCTCTGGCGCCGGCATATGAAAGGAAGGTCACGCCCTCCTCGGCCGTCTTCCTCAACACCGCCGCCTGCTCGGCGAACTCC
>DASUAK010000174.1:0-4307 GCA_035763845.1 bacterium
AGCACGAAGTCGGGCCGCTCAGGCCAGCGGGCCAGGGCGACCTCGTCGGTCGCGCCGCTCAGCACGATCGCGGAGGCCATCCCGGCGGCGCGGGCCAGCGCCAGATCGGTCTCCAGGCGGTCACCCACCATCAGGCACTCGGGCGCGGGCACGCCCACCCGCTCCAGGATCACCCGGGCCATGATCCGGGAAGGTTTCCCCACGACCTCCTCCACCGCATGGCCGGTGCAGGCCTCGATCGCCGCGATGATCGCCCCGCAGTCCGGCAGCCCGCCCCCGGGCACCGGACAGTAAGGATCCCGGTTCGTGGCGATGAAGCGCGCCCCGCCGCGGATCGCATCGAATGCGGCCTGCAGCTTTCGGTAATCGAAGGTCCTGTCGAAACAGGCCACGACGACCTCGGTCTGCGCCGCGTCGTCGGTCAGCACGAACCCCGCCTCGCGCAGCTCCGCCTTTACCGACGCCTCTCCGATGACGAGGAGCCGCGCCTTAGGCGCCTCTGACGTCAGGTGGCGGACGAGCACGTAGGAGGAGTTGATGACCGCGTCCTCGGGCGTGGGGACGCCGAGGGCGGTCAGCTTCGCCGCGTACGCCCGGCGGGTGTGCAGCGGGTTGTTCGAGAGGAAGATCAGGGGCCGGCCGAGCCCGCGCAGCCGGGCGATCGTCTCTCCGGCCCCCGGCAGGAGGCGGTCGCCGAGATAGACCGTTCCGTCGAGGTCGAAGACGTACGCCCCGTAGAACCTCCGCGGCCGGCGATCCATCAGGTCACTCTTCTTCGCCGGGGCCCCGGCCCAGTCCCCGAGCACCTGCGCAAATACTGCCGCCGCCCGATGGCTCCGGGGAGCATCAGCGTTGTATGGTCGAGACGCCGGCGACACCGTCCGAGGTAGAGGGGAACTGTGCACGGACAGTCCCCAGGGCTAACTCGGAGGGGCCGCCGGTTCTTCGTGTCCATGCGGCCCGGATGACCTGGTCAAGGCACATGCCTTGACATGCCATCGTATCCCCCCGAATCGGGCCGGGGACGGATGGGGGGTCCAAGGGCGCACTCCTATCCTAGTGTGCGGACACACACGAAGACGGTGGGACGCCCTATGACGGCGAGGATCCTCCGAGGCACTGAGACGTCGGCCCTGATCCGCGAGGAGCTGCGCGTGCGCGCTGGCGCTCTGCGCGAGCGCGGCGTGGTCCCCGGCCTGGGCGTGGTCCTGGTCGGCGAGGATCCGGCCTCCGTTTCGTACGTCACCGCCAAGGCCAAAGGGGCCGCCGAGGTCGGGATCGACGAGGAGACCATCCGGCTCCCGGAGACCACTTCCGAGGCGGACGTCCTCGACCTCGTCCGCCGCCTCAACGCGGATCCCCGCTTCCACGGCATCCTGGTCCAGCTGCCCCTGCCCCGCCACATCCGCAGCGAGCGGATCATCGAGGCGACATTGCCCGAGAAGGACGTCGACGCCTTCCATCCGGTCAACGTCGGCCGCCTCCTGCGGGGAGAGCCCTGCCCCCTGCCCTGCACTCCGCACGGCGTCGTGCAGATGCTCGTGCGCAACGGCTACGATCCCGGCGGCCGGCACGTCGTGATCTGCGGGCGCAGCAACCTGGTGGGCAAGCCGCTCGCCGCGATGCTGGTGCAGAAGCGCCCCGGGGCGAACGCGACGGTCACGCTCTGTCACACCGGCACGCGCAACCTCACGGCGATCACGCGCCAAGCGGACATCCTCGTCGCCGCGATGGGCAGCGCGCGGGCCATCACCGCCCCGATGGTGAGCTCGGGCACGGTCGTCATCGACGTCGGCGTGAACCGCATCCCGGACGCCGTGGCGCCCAAGGGGTTCCGGCTCGTCGGCGACTGCGACTACGACGCCCTCAAGGAGATCGCCGCCGCCATCACGCCGGTCCCCGGCGGGGTCGGCCCGATGACGGTGACGATGCTGCTGCTGAACGTGGTGGAAGCCGCGGAGCGCGCCCTCGCGGCGCGCGGAGAGGAGAGGAAGACGGCATGACAGTCACAATGCGCCGGCCTGTCCCCAGCGACCTCGAGATCGCCCAGGAGACCCAGCTGCTCCCGATCCGCGACGTGGCCAGCTCGCTCGGCGTCCACGACGACGAGCTCGAGCTCCACGGACGCTACATGGCGAAGATCGACACGCCTGCCGTTCTCCGGCGGTTGGCCGCCAGGCGGTCCGGCAAGTTCATTACCGTCACCGCGATCACCCCCACCCCGCTCGGGGAGGGCAAGACCGTCACCAGCCTCGGGATCGGGCAGGCCCTGGCCCGTCTGGAGCGGCGCGTCTGCAACGTCCTGCGCGAGCCGTCCAAAGGGCCCACCTTCGGGATCAAGGGCGGCGCGTGCGGCGGCGGCTACTCGCAGATGCTGCCGATGGAGGCCATCAACCTGCACTTCACGGGGGACATCCATGCCGTGGAGACGGCGCAGAACCTGTGCGCGGCGGCGATCGACGCCAGCCTGCTCCACGGGAACCCCCTGCATCTCGATCCCCTCAGCATCATCTGGCCGCGCTGCGTGGACGTGAACGACCGCGCCCTGCGCGACATCGTGATCGGGCTGGGCGGCCGGGCCAACGGCTATCCCCGGCAGACCGGCTACTGCATCACCGCGGCGAGCGAGACCGCGGCGATCCACTCCCTGGCCCGCGACCTGCCCGACCTCCGCGCGCGCCTCGGGCGAACCGTCGTCGGTTTCACCCCGGAGGGCAAGCCCGTCACCGCCGAGGACCTGCGGGTGGCCGGCGCCATGACGGCGCTGCTGGCCGACGCGATCAAGCCCAACCTCGTGCAGTCCACCGAGAACCATCCCGTGATCTGCCACGGCTTCCCGTTCGCCAACGTGGCCCACGGCAACAGCTCCGTGACCGGGGCGCTGACCGCCCTCAAGCTGTCGGACTACGTCGTCAGCGAGAGCGGCTTCGGCTCGGACTGCGGCTTCGCCAAGCTCATGGACGTGGTGGTCCGCCAGACGCCGGACCTGAGCGTGGACTGCGCGGTGATCGTGGCCACGGTGCGCGCGCTCAAGCAGCACGGCGGGGCCTTCCGCCTCCGGCCGGGCATGGCCTACGCCAGGGTCAAGGAGGCCGCGGAGACGGAGAACCTGCCGGCGCTCGAGTCGGGATGCCGCGCAAATCTTGCGGCCCACATCCGCATCGTGAAGACGTACAACGTGCCGGTCGTGGTGGCGATCAACCGCTTCACCTCCGACACCAACGCCGAGCTGGAGCTCATCCGCCGCCTGGCGATCGAGCTGGGCGCCGACGACGCCGTCGTGCACGACGCCTGGGGCCAGGGCGGCGAGGGCGCGCTGGACCTCGCCCGGGCCGTCATCCGCGCCACGGAGCGGCCGGTGGAGAACCGCTTCTTCTACGCGCCGGACGCGCCCATCACGGAGAAGATCGAGGCCACCGCCCGCACGCTGTACGGGGCGGACGGCGTGGACTACGCGCCGCTGGCCAGGGAGCGGATCAAGCTCTACACCGACCTGGGCTACAACACGCTCGCTCTGAACATGGCCAAGACGCATCTGTCGCTCACCGACGACAGCAGCGTCGTCGGGGCGCCGACCGGCTGGCGGCTGTCCATCCGCGACATCCGCGCCTGCGCCGGCGCCGGCTTCCTCTACCCGCTCGCGGGCGACTTCCCGACGATGCCGGGATTGCCGTCCAAGGCCGCCTTCGCCGCGGTGGACGTCGATCTGGCCACGGGGAAGATCAAAGGACTCTTCTGAGGGGGGCCCATGGGATACGTACGGCTGGCGGACATCCAGGCGACAAGTGCGTTCCCGGGCGTCTCCCACCGGCTGGCCGTCGGCAAGGCCGCGGGGGCGACCGGGATCCAGATGGGGGAACTCGCCCTCGAGCCGGGGGCGTCCATCCCGGTGCACCATCACGACGTGGACGACGCGATGATGGTGATCAGCGGCCGAGGGCGCTGCCGGCTCGGCACAGAGGAGATCGTGCTCGAGCCGGGGGTGACGCTGGTGGCCCCCGCCGGGATGCCTCACGGCGTGCGCAATGACGGGACGACGATCCTGCGCATCGTCTTCGCCTGGCCGACGGCGGAGCCGGTGGCGCGCTACTGGGACAGCTGAGAATACTCCCCCTGCCCGATGTACCGGCCCCCGCCAGGGTCTATGCTGGCGGTGTATGCCACCAATAGGCGGCCCCGCGCGCCTTCCATAAGGGAGGTGAGAGCGCACCACGCCGTCGCTCGCAGTGATCCTCCAAGGAGGTGACGTACGTGGCCGTGATGGCAAAACGCCCGGGCGGCTTCGGTCCGGCCTTCGAGGTCACCGA
>DASUAK010000175.1:0-4719 GCA_035763845.1 bacterium
CCGACGAACGCCACCCGCCCGAAGGGCAGCAGGAGCAGCGACCCGGCCAGCGCGACGAACGCGGCCGGCCAGGGAGTGCCCCGCCGCGTGAGCCGGCTCAGCGCCGGCGGGAGAGCGCCGGCGCGGGCCATGCCGAACATCATGCGGCTGGTCACGATGAGCGTGATCAGGGCCGTGTTCGCCGTCGCGAACAGCGCCACCGCCCCCAGCGCGCGGGCGGCGACGGGCCGGCCCGGACCCACCGCGGTCGCGAGGGGAGAGGCGCTGGCTTCCAGCTCTTCCGGAGCGATCAGGGCGACGGCGGCGAGACCGACCAGGATGTAGAGCAGCGTGGTGACGGCCAGGCTGAGGACGATCGCGCGCGGGACGTCCCGCTCCGGCCGCGCGCTCTCTTCGGCCAGATTCGCGATGTCTTCGAATCCTAGATACGCGAAGAACACCAGCGCCGCGCCCGCCAGGACCCCGGGGTGGGGCCGGACGAGCAGCGCCTCGCCGAAGTGCGGATCGCCGGCGCCGAACGCGATCACCATGACGAGCCCGGCGGTCTCGACGACGGTGAAGACGATGTTGGCCCAGGTGGACTCCCGGATGCCCGCCACGTTCAGCGCGGTCGCCGCCGCGAGCAGTGCCGCCGCGCCCACGGCGGCCGGCACCGGGGTGAAGGAGCGCAGGTAACCGGCGAACGCGATCGCCACCGCCGCCGCCGTCCCGATGCCCGCGGCGATGATCACGATCCCGACGGCGGTCGACGCCCAGGGGCGGCCGGGCAGCGCCTCGCGCATGTAGACGAACTCGGCGCCGGCTTCCGGCAGCGCCGTCGCCAGCTCGGCGTAGGAGAGCCCGGTCAGGAACGCCACGAGCGCGGCGACGAGGAAGCTGAGCCAGAGGGCCTCGCCGGCCTCCCCGGCCGCGGCGCCGAGGATCGAGTAGATGCCGGCGCCGAGGATCTGCCCGACCCCGAAGAACGTCAGCGCCGGCAGCCCCAGGGCGCGTCGCAGAACCGGCATCTAGTCGCCCCCCACGAAGTACATCCACACCCCGTCGCTGCGGATCCCCAGGCGGTACCCAATGTAGCCGCCCGCGAGGGTCCACGAGGCGATCTCCTCGTCGTCGGCGATCGTCCTGAGCATGCTGCGTTCCTCCGGCGTGAGCGATCCGATCGGGCGGTTGTAGGCGAACGGCCAGACGTAGTACACGGCGTCGCCGGTGTTCACGACGGTGTAGGGGAGGCGGAGCACCGCGGCCATGATCTCCAGCGGACGGTCGAGCCCTTCCTGCTCGATCATGCGCCAGTGGGCGATCGGGTCGTCGTCCGGACCGAATGAGAAGATGAAGCGGGAGCCGATCAGGGGCCGCAGGGCGTCGTGGTCTCCCGCGGAGGCCGCGGCGTAGATCGCGCCGCGCGTGCGCGCGACCGCCTCGGGCAGGCCCTCCTGCGGGCTCAGGCCCTGCGGCGCGGCCGCGCGCGTGCAGCCTGCCGCCGCCGCGAGGAGCACGACCACCGCGCAGCCGACCCGCATCGCAGCCTCCTTTCCCCTCTGCGGGGGCATGCTACACGATGAGCCGATGTCCTCTCACCTCCGCCGGATGGTCCTCATCTTACTGCTAATCGGGCTCTTCGCCCTGCCCTCCCGGGCGGCGCAGCCCGTCCTGCGCAGCCCCGACCGCCGGGGCGTCCTGATGCTCGTGGCGAAGGGGACGGACCTGAACAAGTTCGGGACCGGCGTCGTCGTGGGACCGTCCACGATCCTCACCGCGAAGCACGTCGTGGGCGGAACGATGGAGATCGCTCTCCTGAACGGGAAGCGGCTGCCGGGCCGGACCGTCTGCCGCAGCCGCGAGGAAGACCTGGCCGTGGTCCGGGCCACCCTCCCCCGGGGCACGCCGCAGTACGTCCTCTCATCGAGGACGCCGCGCGTCGGCGAGCCGGTGCGCGTCGGAGGGTATCCCAACCGTCAGTGGACCGTCGCCAGCGGGCGCGTCACCCACGTCATCACGTCCGCGGTCCTGGGCGGGCGGCGCATCCGGTCGCCGATGATCGTGTTCACGCCGGCGCTGCACCAGGGCGCGAGCGGATCGCCCGTGCTGAACCGCCGGGGTGACGTCGTGGGGATCTTCGTCGCGTCCAACCGCCGCGAGAACTACAGCATCGCCTTCCCCGCCGCCACGGCGCTGCGCGCCTGCGGCGGCTTCCTGCGCTAGCGGTCGGGCGTCGGCGTGGACGGAGGCGCCGCCGGAGTCGTGTTCTGGATGGCGCGGATCTCCTTCCGCGCGTAGCCGGCGAGGCGCCGCCCCAGGTCGTCGACTGCGTCGCGCACCAGGCGCGGGTCGACCGCGGCGGGTGTGATCGCGGGGATCACGACGATGTTGTGCCGGATGCAGGGCAGATCGATCCGGCGGTTCGCCTCCAGCACCCCCTGCCAGCGGATCGTCTCCGCCGTGCTCACCGAGGCGTCGACGAGCAGCGAGGCGATCTGGTAGGCGGAACAGCTCACCAGGTTGGTCTTGGGATCGATGTACACTCGCAGGGCCACCGAGCTGATAGAGTGCCGCAGCACCGTCATGCGCAGCAGCGCGTCGGAGGAGGCGGTGGGCTCCACCAGGGTCAGCGCCGGCAGGAGCCGGCGGATACGCGAGGAGGCCTCGCTGCGGAGGAGCACGGCGACCGGTGCGGGGTCGTTCGACATGTCGGCGGCCGTCACGGCCACCGTCCTGACCCCGGCCAGATCGGCCTCCGGAGGTACCTGCACGGTCACGGTCGTGCAGCCCGCGGCCGCGAGAGCCAGGGCAACGAGAGCAAAGGTCACCGCGCGAAGTATCACCGATTCCTCACCTCTCATCGGTACACTTCCCGGGGGGACGCCTGCAAAGACTAATACGGCCGGGAGCGGGACTTCGTTCCGCTCAGTCGGGCAGGATCAGGTGGAGGTCGCCAAACTCGTGCCAGAGGTAACCGGCCTCCAGCGCCTCGTGATAGGCCCGGTCCAGATGCGCAGGGCCCGCGAACGCCTGCAGGAGGCTGAGATGCGTGGCGCGCGGCTCGTGGAACCCCGTGAGCAGCCCGCCCACGAGATGGACGCCCCTGTCCGGGGTGATCACGAGATCGGTCCAGCCGCGTGAGGCGATGGGCCGGCCGGCGGCGTCGAGGGCGCTCTCTACCGCACGAACGGCCGTCGTGCCCACCGCGATGACCCGCCTGCCCTGCCGCCGGGCGCGTCCGAGAGTGGATGCGGCCTCGTGGGAGACCTCGAAGTACTCCTCGTACGGCGCCTCGTCGTGCTCGAGGCTCGCCACGCCGGTGTGCAGGAGCACAGGAACGATCTCGACCCCCCGCCCCGACAGGCGGTCGAGCAGGCGAGGGGTGAACGCCCGCCCCGCCGAGGGCATCTCGGCCGATCCCGGCACCGAGGCGTAGACGTTCTGGTACATCTCGATGGGCCAGCGCCCCCGCACGTACCGGTAGGTGACCGGACGCCCCCACCGGCTGAGGTACGGCGGCAGCGCCTCGGGCAGGGTGAGACGCGCCACCCACAGCCGGCTCGATCGCGGATACGGGGCGAGCACCGCCGCGGAGCCGCCGTCGGGCAGCGCCACCGTCTCTCCGGCGGAGAGCGCGGCGTTCCGGAACTCGACGATGACGAGGTCAGCGGGCAGGCGCGTCGAGACGTGCAGGGCCACCTCCGTGCCGTCCGCGCGGCGGGCGGTCAGGGCGGCCGGGATCGTCGCCGAGACGTTCACCACCAGCAGATCGCCGGAGCGGAGGAAGGCCGGGAGGTCGGTGAAGCGGGCATGGACGATCCTGTCAGCCCGGGCCGAGGAAACGAGCAGCCGCACGCCGTCGCGCGACAGCCCGCGTGCCTCCGGCGGCTCGCGCGCCTCGAGCACCTCGGGGAGGACGAACTCCAGCCGTCCCGCCGCCGGATCCGCCCGCACGAGGGTCGTCACGGCACGCCCGCCCCGAGCACCGCGGTCAGCTTCATCGCCTCGAACCGGCCCGACGGCGCCGTCTCTTCCTCGGCGAGTTGGACGAACGCCGGCGCGGGAACCTGCGGACCCGGCAGGTGCGACAGGTCCGCCCCGGGCTCGGCCTGCCGGTGCATTACGGTATCCATGTCGCCGGGATCGACCACGTAGACGCGGACCCCGGTCCCCCGCAGCTCCTCGGCGAGCACGCGCGACAGATGCTCGAGCGCCGCCTTGCCGGCCCCGTAGCCGCCCCATCCCGCATACGCCTGGACGCCGGCGTCGGAGGTGACGTTCACGATCAGGCCGCTCCCCCGCGCCTTCATCTGCGGAAGCAGCAGCTGGATCAGGTGCAGCGGGGCCACGGCGTTGACGCGGAGCACCCGGAGCAGCGCATCCCAGGGATACACCTCGAGCGCGGGCATCGGGCTGGGGCCGATGTCGGAGGCGTTGTTGACGAGGACGTCCACGCGGCCGAAGCGGTCCAGCGCCGCCTGGGCGATGCGCTCCGCATCCTCGGCCACGTCGGCGGGGAGCGCCACCACCTCCGTCACACGGGATAGCTCCACCGCCGCCCGCCGCAGCGCGTCTTCACCGCGCGCGACGAGGACGAGGCGGGCGCCCCTGCCGGCGTAGAGCCGGGCGATCTCGAGACCGAGGCCGCGGGAGGCCCCGGTGATGAGGGCAACGCTGTCATGGAGTCTCATGCCACGAGGATGACATGATCCCTATGGCAGCAACACCGTGAGAAGGGAG
>DASUAK010000176.1:0-11167 GCA_035763845.1 bacterium
CTGACGCCTGTGCCTCACCTTAGGGCCGTGAATCCTCGATGAGGGCGATGACCCGGTCGGCCGCGGGGTAGGAGTCATCGCTGAGGCGCTCGCGCCGGACCTCCTGACCCATCCGGGAGAAGACCCGGGAGGTCACCACCCGGTAGCCGGTCGCGCCCGCGCTGCGCCCCGATCCGATCTCTCCTGATGCGTCCTGCAGGACACGCGTGACCCGTGCCGGAGGCGTCGCGGCGAGGACCTCCGTGACGATCTCGATGCCCTCTCCAAGGCGCGCGGCGCCGTAGATGCGGATCTCCACCCGTTCGCCCGTGGTCCGGGCGGCGATGCGGAGCGGCCAGGGATAGGGGTTGCGGATCCGCAGGTCCACCGTGTACTGCGCCACGGCCGCGTCACGCCCCGGGGGCACGTAGCGCGGCGCGTAGACGTGGGGGTGCCGCTCGAGCACGTCCAGGCCGGCGAGCAGCGCGGCGTTGTACAGGGTGGTGGACGTCTGGCACACTCCACCCCCGTACGCGCGGACGATCTCGCCGTCGTACGAGACGGGCGCCTTGAGGTAGCCTTGATCCACGGTCCACGGCTTGACCGTCTGGTTGTAGGAGAAGACGCCGCCCGCCGGGATCACGGCGCCGTCCAGGGCCTGAGCGCTCAAGCGCGCGTTGTACCGCTGCGTCACGGTGCGTCCGGTCAGGGGCGTGGCGTACCCGGCGAGCATGACGCGCGGCTCATCGCTGCGGAGCAGCCGGGCGCCCAGGCTCAGCCCTGCCGCGAGGGCGATCAGCGCCGCGCAGGCGGGCAGGAGGCGCCTCATTCCCGCACCTCGACGGTGGCGCCGGCCGATTCGCCCCGCAGCTGCGGAGCGTACATCGGCTGCACGGTGGTGGGAAGGACACGGTAAACGCCGGGGGTGCTGGCCCGCGCCGTGTATTCGAGCGTGTGAGTGCCGGCCGACAGCCGGGGGATGAAGAAGGCGATCCGGTCATCCCGGGCGTCCGCGGCGGCCCACCAGTAGGTCCACGAATAGTAGTCGAAGTCCCCGTTGAACATCCGGTCCGTGACCTCGAAGCCTGCCGGCAGCGGATCCTCGATCAGGACGTAGGCCAGCTCACGGGCCACCCGCACGGTGAGGCGCACGCGGACGTTGTCCCCGGCGCTCAGCCGGTTGCCGCTGGGTTCCGCCGTGACCGCCCACCGCTGCCCCGTGTGCTCCTGCCGGACCCGCAGGTACTCGCGCTCGATGGAGATGCCGGCGGAGTCATCGGCCGGGATCTCATCCATGGGCACGGTCTGGTGCAGGAAGGCCGAGTAGAAGATGCGGCTCGACCCCGCGGCTCGTTCCAGGGCGAGTTGGTTGACCCCTTTCTGCAGGGCATCCCCCGGGATGTTGAGCACGATCTCCGGCTGCCCCTCCACCGCCGCTGCCAGCGGAAAGGATCCGACGCCCCGGCCGTTCACCGTGGCACGAATCTCACCGGGGCCTTCCGTCTCGGGGTACAGGCGCAGGTAGTCAGTCAGCGCCAGCACCACCCATGCCGTGGCCCGGGTGCTCTCCCAGTACTCGCCGGTCCGCGCGAGCATTAGCCAGCGCAGCACCGGAACGATGCGGGCGTCCCGGGGATCCACGGCGAGCATCGCGCGCAGCGCCGCGGCGGTAACCATGCGGCGGTCCCAGTTCCAGGTTTCCCGGGAGGTCTCCCAATGGATCAGACCTTCCTCCCGGATGGCGCCGCGCTCGAGGGCCTCGAACGCGGGGCGTGGATCGTTCCCCAGGAGCGTGTCGAGCAGCACGACGTAGGCCAGGGCTTCGCTGGAGAGACCGGCCGGCGACATCGCCTTGCGCTCGGCCCGCGCCGTCTCCGCATCGCCTGCGCGGGCCAGTGCGTAAAGCAGGAAGGCCTTGACATCGGCGGGGAGCTGCGGCGTCCGTACGACGGCCGCGGCGGCCTTCCGCCCGCGGGTCAGCACGGTTTCGTCCACCTCATAGCCGTGCTCCCGGGCGAGGCTCAACCCGTACAGGACGTAGGCCGTCATCCAGGGGTCGGTCTGGTCGTAGAAGAACCAACCCCAGCTTCCGTTCTCATTTTGAGCCCGGTAGATGCGGGTCAGCCCGTCCCGGACCATGTCGCGGGTCCGCTCCTCCATCTGCGGCGCCCGGATTCCCGCGTCGCGCAGGATGCGTGACGCGACCACGTCCGGCACGAAGCGTCCCATCGTCTGTTCGATGCAGCCGTAGGGATAGTCGAAGAGATAGTCCAGCGCACCGACCAGGGACGTCGTGATGGACGGCGTGATGCGGACCACCAGCCGCGTGGAGCGGAGGTCCGCCGCCGGGGACACGGCGAAAGTCTCCGCCGTCGTGCCGCCCGTCATCTCACCTGATCGCGTCCAGAACAGCTCGCGGCCGTGCGGCCGCACGGCGAGAGTGGCCTCCAGCCCGTCGGTGTACCGGCGATCCTCGGTCCACGCCAGCACACGGACGGAGACCTTCCCGGGTTCCTCCGGGATCATGACGAGCCATGGCACTTCGGCGATCTGGCCGGGCGCCACCGAGACCGTGCGTTCAGCCGAGCCTTCGACCCGCAGGGGGCCGGCCTCCAGCCGGACCGCGGCGACCTGGGGCGCGTCCGTGTTGTTGTGCACGAGGGCCAGCATCCGCGTTCGATCACCCGCGACGAGGAACCGGGAGGTGTCCAGCCGCACCAGGAACGGCTTGGTGACCACCAGGTTGCCGACGCCGCGTCCGATCAGGGTGTCGGGCGTGTGGGCCACGGCCGTCGCGCGCCAGGTCGTGAGGTTGTCCGGGAGCGTGACGGTAACGGCGGCTTCACCCTGCGCGTCAGTCCGCAGCGCCGGGAACCAGGCGGCGGTGTCGGGGAAGCGGCGGCGGACCGCGACGTCCGGCGCGTCTTTCTCCGTCCCCTCGCCGAGGTACTGCACGCTGCCGGAGAACTCGGTCCGGACGGCGCTGTGCCTCCAGGGATAGAATGCGCGCCGCAGCGCCTGCGGATCGTCCTCGCGGAGGGCGTAGATCGCTTCGTCCACGATGCCGAGCGAGACCTCGGCCTGGACCGGACGGCCGGAGGCATCGCTGACGCGGACTCGATAGGACACGCTCTCCCCGGGACCGGCGGACGGGCGGTCGGTCGTTACCTCCACGGCGAGCTCGCGGGCGGCGATCGACACGCGCAGCGGCACGCCGCTGTAGGCGAGCCGCCCGTCGCGCACGTACAGCGCCGACAGGTGGACGTTCGGCCCGTACTCGGCGAGGACCGGAAGCTCGAGGAGGGTCGTCCGCCGGTTCAGCGGCACGGCGCGCACCACGTGGATGCGGTCGCTCTCTACAGTGATGAGGGCGGTCTGACCGGTCCGATCGGTGTTCACGGCGACGCGCGCCGTCTCTCCCGGCCGGTACTGCCGCTTGTCGGTGAGCACGGAGAGCGTCGGCGCCTGGGCGGCGGCCCCGAACTCTCCCCGCTCGTCGACGATCCACAGGTGCGTCTGCGTCACCACCGGCCGGCCGGCGGCGTCCTGGGCGCGGGCCGTGATCCGCAGGCTTCCCGGTCTGGAGGGGGTCACCTCGATCCGCGCCCGGCCGTCGCCTCCGGTCGTCGCCCGCCGCACACCGAGCGGCTCGTAGCGGCGGGTGCGCGCGGCCGCGTCCCACTCCTCCAGGCCGTACTCGACCTCGACCGGGATGCCCGCCAGCATGCGGCGGTGGTCATCCGCATCGGTCACCGTCACGACGAGCCCCGCCGGATGCCCCGGGAACCCGATGTACCCCTCGGGAGCGGCAAGCACCCGGACCTCGCCTGCGATCACGCGGACGGCCGCTTCTCCTGAGGCGGTCCGGCCGGAGGCCTCGGTGACCGACACCACCACGCTCCACCGTTCGGCCTGCACCGGGTCGCCGGAGCTGTCGGCGCGCACGGTGATGGCCGCCCGCCCCTGGCCGTCGAGCTCCGCCGTTCCTTCGGCGGTGATCCGGCCGTATCCGCCGTAACTCCTCAGCGCGTCGAGGTCTCCTTCATCGGCGAAGAAGTCATCCGCGTACTCGTAAGCCCAGTCGGTCACCCGGTACACGGCATACTCGATCTTCGCCCCGGCGACCGGCGCCCCGAAGAAGTACTCGGCCGACACGTCGAAGCGGACCTCGTCACCCCGCACAACGGTGGTGTCTGCCGGCGCCACGGTGACGGTGAACTCCGGTTTCCGATACGCCGCGACGAACAGGTCCTCGGTATGATGCTCTCCGGCGACCGTCACGATCCAGCTGTAGATGCCGGTCGGCGCCTCCTCGCTCAGCATCACCTCGCCGAAGAACGACCCGGAGGACCCGGTGGCGTTCCGCTCCACGAGGACGGTCTGCCCGTTGGGATCCCGAAGCTCCAGGCGGATCGGCTCACTGACCGGCACGGCGTAGCGCAGGGCCGTCCCCGTCTTCCGCCGCACGATGGCTTTGTAGTAGACGCGGTGCCCGGGGCGGTAGATGGTCCGATCCGTGTAGAGGTGGACGATGTGATCGCCACCCTCTTCGAACCCGTAATCCTGGAGACCGACGACAGCCTCGTCCTCGCCGCGCGAGGCAACGAGCAGGAGCTGATCCCGGCTCTCGGCGATCTGGAAACGCGCGATCCCCCGACCGTCCGTCGTCCACGCTCCCTGCCGTTCGTTCCCTCGGAACACCTCGACCCGCGTCCCCGGCGCGGGGACCCCGCTCTCCAGATCCACGGCATACGCCAGGATCTCATCCCCGGCGCGCTTCATGACGAGCCCCAGGTCCGTGGCGTGTAGCCAGGTCGTGACCGAGGCGCCGCCCCGGCCGACCTCGATGAGATAGACTCCCGCCTCGAGCCGGCCCAGATTGATCTGGGTGTGGAAGAAGCCTTCGATGTCGGCGTCGCGGATGACGACCTCTCGTGACACCACCGGCTGTGCCATCCGCAGGATGGGCTCCGGCAGCCCCGCCCCTGGCCGCCAGTAGTCGCCGACGCGGCGGAGCGCGGCGGCGGTCGCGGCGTCGCCGAGGACGGTGGACAGCCGGGCCCGGTAGACCCGCAGCTGCAGCACGGTACGGGGCGCGCCGGCGCCGTCCACATACCCCATGACGGGAAGGATGGCTTCCGCCGATGTCGGCACGACGCGGTCATGGCGCGCCAGCTGCAGATCGGGCCGTGAGCGCGTCAGGCGTACGGTCAATGCGGACGTGCGAGCCTCGGCGATCCAGATGGTCGTCGTCCGGCTGCTGTGCGCCTGCGTAAAGGCGGTGAGCTCGTACGGGCCGACCGGCAGGGTGAGGAGGAAGCGGCCGTCCCGCCCCGTGAGGGCGCCGCGGCTGACCTTCCCGTCCTGCGAGCGGAGGTTGACGCGCACGCCCGGGAGCGGTCGTCCTGTCTCCTGCAGGAGGATCTGACCGCTGACCTTGCCGACGGGGGTCTCGGCCGACACGGCCCAGAGCAGCGCCGCGGCGATGGCCGCGACGGCGGGGAGGAGGGCGAGGCGCGTGGGCAGGATACCCGGTCTGTTCACGATCGGCCCCGCGCCGTCCGCGCCATTCGGTCCCGCCGAACGCTCCCCAGCACCCGGACGCCGTACTCCGCCAGCAGCAGCGCAAGGACGATCCCGGCCGCGATCCACACGAGGATGGTCATGCGCTCCGCGCGAGTGAGCTCCGACAGCGGCAGGATGAGGCCGGTCCATTGCGTGAGGGCGAGGGCGATGGGGATAACGAGGGTGCCGGCGACGATCGCCTCATCGCGGATCCGGGATGCGGCGACGGGCACGGCGAAGGCGAAGGCCATGCCGGACAGCAGCGCGGGAGCGACGCGCACGGTCCACAGGATGACCATGGCCGCCGGAATGCTCAGGCCGACGAGCGCCGCCAGGACCACTCCGGCGAGGCGGCCGCCGGCCGATGACCCCGCGCCCCGGGCCGCCGCCGTCATCAGCGCCGGCAGGACCGCCCCGACGAGGAACCCGAGCAGGGCGAAGTGGTCCGTCAGGCTCGCCGAGGCGAGTTCGCTCTGATAGCGTTGGGCGAACAGCCGGTACAGCAGCAGGAGCACACCGAAGGTCGCGAGTCGCGCCACGGTCCCGGACGCATCTTCGTCGGCGCCCTGGGCCATGAGCGGCCATGCCGCCAGCAGCATGATCCCCACGCCGTAGCCGGCCAGAGCCGAGAACGCGGCAGCGAAGGCCCCGAGGACGGTAAGCGCCGAGACGGCCTCGTAGAGGTTCGGCTGCCCCAGCCGGGCGGTTTCCGCAACGAGCGCGCGGACCATCAGCGCCATGGCGAGACCCACGCCGGCGAGGATGGGGAGCGCAGTGCCGCGCGGGACGCGGCCCGCGAGCAGGAGCGCGAACACCCCGACCACGATGACAGGCAGACCGTAGGACAGGATAGCGCTGCGGACAGCGCGAGGGAGGCGAGGGTGAGCGGGCGCCAGTCCCGCGAGGAGCAGGCCGAGGGGGACGGCCGCGGCGAGGGAGATGGCGGTGCTCTCCCAGGTGAACGGCGCCACCTGCTGGGTCGTCCGGTATGCGCCCAGCGCCACCGTGGCAGACAGGATGGCGGCAGCGCCCAGACCGCCGAGCAACGCCCCCAGGCCCGTCGGGGAGTAGGCCCGCGTGCCTGCGAGCAGTATCGAGACGGCGGCCCATCCGATCGCGGCGGAGGGTGCGGCCTGGAGCGGTCGCGGAAGCCACAGGACGGCGATGGAGATGACGGCGAGCGCGGCGAACGCCGGGCCCGCAAACAGCACTGCTCCCTCCCGGGCGTCGCGGCGGGCCGCCCCGAGGCATACCACTCCGGCCAGCAGTCCGCCGGCCCAGCCGAGCGCGAAACCCAGGCCTGCCGGACGCGTCAGGAAGGACAGATTCGACAGCGTTCCACCGAGGACGAGGACGGGCAGAGCGAGGGCGGCCAGATCCACCCTGGTGATGGGAGTGGGACGCATCCCGGCCCGGATGGCAATCAGAAGAGCGTAGAGCCAGCCCGCGCATCCGAGGGCGACCGCGCCGATCATCAGCGACCTGGCCACGGACCGCTCACCCCTCTCACAAACCGACAGCCCATGAACGTCTTTGGGCCAAACGCCTCAACCCCTGCCGGCTCAGGCGACGTGAGACGAAACTTCGAGTGAGGATCAACAGCTAGGATTCCGGTCTCGTCCCTGCCGTTCCCCTGGGAGGGGCTCTTCAGACCGGCGCGACCTTCACCGGCTTCCGCGCGTTCTCCAGCGACGCGCTCGTGCGAAACGTGAGCCGTCGTAGTATGGTCGAGGTATGGAAGAGAAGCTGAACGACATCCCGGTGATGTACCTCGCGGCCGAAGGGGGCACGGCGGGAGCGCGCGACGCCTTCAAACGGCTGGAGGGCAAGCTGCCGTCCCTGCGGGGCCGCAAGTTCTACGGGACATTCCAGCCCGTGACCGGCGAGTACCGGGCCTGCGTGGCCCTCGAGCCGGGAGACGAACCCGACCGGATGGGACTGACCAGGGGCGTGATCCCGGGCGGTCTGTACGCGCGCGAGAAGATGAAGGACTGGATGAGCCGCATCGACGACATCGGGCGAACGTTTACCGCTATGTCCGAGCGGCTGAAAGATCGCGTCGACACCACGCGCCCCAGCGTGGAGTTCTACCGGAGCCAGAACGATCTGATCCTGCTGCTGCCGATCCGATAACGCATCTTTCCCCCAGGCCTGGGAGGAGACGATGGAGCGCAAGGATGTGTGGGCGGCAGGCGACCGCTACGAGCCGTATGTAGGGCGGTGGAGCCGGCTCGTCGCCCGGGAGCTGCTGGCGTGGCTGGAAGTGCCGCCGCGGAAGGACTGGCTGGACGTCGGATGCGGCACCGGCGCCCTGACCGAAGTGATCCTGCAGCAGGCGGAGCCTCGCACGGTCACCGGCGTCGACTCCTCGAAGGGATTCCTCGAATACGCGCGGGCGCGGATCGGCGACCCGCGCGTGACCTTCAAGGTCGGGGATGCGCAGATGCTGCCCATCGACGGGGCAGCCGTGGATGCCGCCGTCTCCGGACTGGTCCTGAACTTCGTTCCACAGCCGGCGCGCGCGGCCGCGGAGATGGCCCGCGCAGTGCGGCCGGAGGGGATCATCGCCGCTTACGTGTGGGACTACGGGGAGAAGATGCAGATGATCCGCTACTTCTGGGATGCTGCAGTCGTGTTGGATCCCGAGGCCCCCAAGCAGGACGAAGCCCGCTTCCCGCTGTGCCGGCCTGAGGCGCTCGCCGGCCTCTTCACGTCGGCCGGGCTGCGCGAGGTGGAGGTGCGCCCGATCGACGTCACCACCCGGTTCCGGGACTTCCAGGATTACTGGTTTCCCTTCCTCGGCGGTCAGGGCCCCGCTCCCAGCTATGTGGCTGCGCTCAGTGAAGAGCGCCGGACTGCCCTTCGAGAGCGCATCCGGGCCCGTCTTCCGGTGGCCAAAGACGGCTCCATCCAGCTGGTCGCGCGCGCCTGGGCGGTAAGAGGGCGGCCGGCTCCGGCTCAACGATGAGTTTCGCCCCCCTGCGCCGTCCTGTTCCGTGAGTCCCGAAGTCTGCGGTTACACGGAGGGAGACGCATGCCCACGACACGCAATGCCGTTCGCATCCAGGCGCCCCTTGATACCGTGTGGAAGGTGGTCGGCGATCTGGAAAGCGTGACCCGCTGGGTCCCCGGCGTCACCACCTGCCGGTTGGACGGATCGACTCGGATCTGAGTTGGCCCCGATGGTGGGCGGGCCCGCGAGGCAGACCCTGGAGATGCTGCGTGCACTGGTCGAAGAGGATCGCGTCAATGTTTGATGCGATCGTCCGGTCGCTGCGTCGACGGTCCGGCGTCACCGTGGCCGCGATGTTCGGCGCTCCGGGGCTGCGCGCGGGGGGCAAGGTCTTCGCCACTCTGTACAAAGGGGACTTGGTCCTCAAACTGCCGGCCGACCGTGTCCGGCAGCTCGTCGATGAAGGAGAGGGCGTGCCCTTCGACCCCGGCCACGGACGTGTCAGCCGGGAGTGGATTGCGGTGAAGCCGCACGCCGCGGAGCGCTGGCCGGATCTTGCGCAAGAGGCGATGCGGTTCGTGGCATCGCAGGGGGAAGCCCGAAGAGGGCGAACAGCGAAGGCTCCACGAACCCCGCCACCCAGTCGACGACCCCGTCGCGGAGCGACAGCACGATGATCGCGAACGCCTCCCGCTGACCGGTCCCATCGTCGTCCCGGTGTTCTACACGGAGATCTTTGACTGGAAGGTCAGCAAGGCGGAAGGCATGGACTACTGGCTGGTCAGCACCGTCGCCAGCGGTCGGCAAGGGCCGACCGAGCCCGGCGGCATCAACGGCGGGATCACGCGGTGTCCCATGGCCGGCGGCGTGAAGCAGGTGAACTACGTGACGGTCGGATCGGTGGAGGAGACGGTGCGCCAGGCCGAACGGCTCGGGGCGAGCGTGCTCAAGGGGAAGACCGCTATCCCGTCGATGGGGTGGTTCGCCATCCTGGCCGATCCTGAGAAGAACGTGTTCGGGATCTTCCAGAACGATTCGGGAGCGCGGTAGCGGGGACGACAAGCCCATTGCGCGACTACAGCTTGGGCGTTTCGATGCCGGGCAGAGTGGGGTCGATTCCCGGAACCTCGGTGCCCGGCACTTCAACCCCGGGCACCTCGACCCCCGGGACCTCCACACCCGGCACCTCTACTCCCGGCACTTCCACGCCGGGGAGTTGGATGATCGGGTCCGGAGGCTCTTCCGTCGCAGGGGGCTCTTCCGTCACGGGAGCCTCCTCCGAAGCCTGCGCTTGATCGAGCACGTACCATGAGGGCGGCAGGGGAAGATGCTGCTCTGCTGCCTGGAGGGGTCCGACCGGCAGCGGTGGTGCTGCGGCGGCCGGTGTCACGGCCGGTGCCGGCGATGCGGGCGCTGCGGCGGGCACGGGTTCCTCCGCTGCCGAGGTCTCTCTCGCCGGGTCGATGAAGGGAGACGACCGCGTTGCGGCCGCCGGGGCGGGCTCATTGCTCCCCAGCAGATGATCGATGATCGACGCGATGGTATCCCGGATCAGGACGAGCGGGCTCCGGAGCAGGTAGGAGAGGGTTCCCTCAGGAGCTCCCACCCAGAGCGCCGCGACGACGCAGACCACCAGCACGCCCGCGGACAGCTTTGCGCGCATGACTGCCACACTCTCCGGCGATGAGCGTAGGTCGCCGCAGGTTTCCCGTGACCCCACTGCTCCCATGCCCGCCGCTCCTGGGGGGATAGACGGACTATTCGGGCCCGGATAGAGGGTATTCTTTGGGCGGAATGCGCGGGGGATGGCGGGGATCCACTTTGCTCCAGCGCTTCACCGTGGCGAGCGCCGGCATCGCCGTTGCGCTCGCCGTCACCCTCTCCGCGGTGACGGTGCGCGCGATCGAGACCTTCGCCGTCAAGGACGAGGCGCAGGTCGCCGCCGAGCTCGTCCTCCGGACGATCGCCCCCGAGCTGCGCGAGGCCGACTTCACGGGGATCCTCCCGCGGGAGCGGCGCGCCTTCTTCGACGGGCTCTTCCGGGCCCACGGGATCACCGACCGGGCGCTGCGCCTGCGGCTGTGGGGAATCGACGGGCGGCTCCTCTACACCAACCGGGTGGAAGAGGGCGAGGTGCACCTGACCGGGGTCGACCTGTCCAGCCCGGACGGCTTCGGCGCGTTCTTCGAGAGCCGCCGCCGGCTGGAGTCGGACACGCCCGGCGTGATCCGGTTCTTCGTCCCTGTCCAGGTGGCCGGCGATGCGCGCACCCTGGGGGCCTTCGAGATCTTCTACGATCTGTCGCAGCTGCACGCCCACCTCCGCTCGGCCCGGCGCACCATCTGGGCGGTGGTTCCGCTCGGCTTCGCCCTCCTCTACGCCTCCGTCTTCGTCCTCGTCCGCCGCGCCTCGCGGCGGCTCCAGAAGCAGCAGGAGGATCTCATCCAGGCCCACATCGGCACGTATGAGGCGCTCGCCAGCGCGATCGACGCGAAGGACTCCTACACGGGCGACCACTCCACGAACGTCGCGGCGATGGCGGCGCGGGTGGGGCGGGCGTTGGGCCTAGGGGGGGAGGCCATCGACGAGCTGCGGATGGGGGCGCGGCTGCACGATCTCGGCAAGATCGGCGTCCCCGATGCGATCCTGACCAAGCCGGGACCGCTCGAC
>DASUAK010000177.1:0-8220 GCA_035763845.1 bacterium
CGCTCGATCGTGGCGCCGTCCGCCAGCGCCCCGGCCGCGTCGGTGGGGCCGTCGGTGCCGTCCGTCCCGAACGCCCCCACGAGGACCCCCGCCCGGCCGCGGATCGCGTGCGCGGCGGACAGCGCGAACTCCTGACACCGGCCGCCCTTGCCCGGGCCGCGCACGGTCACCGTCGTCTCTCCGCCGGCGATGATGCACGCCGGGGGAGCCACCGGGGTCGCCGCCTCCTGCACGCTGCGGGCGATGGACGCGAGGACCCGCGCCGCCTCCCGCGCTTCCCCCTCGAGGAACGAGGTCAGCAGCACGGCACGGTAGCCCTGAGCGCGGGCCTCGGCGAGGGCCGCTCTGGCCGCATGCTCATTGCTGCCGATCACGACCGTGTGAACCCGGGCGAAGACCGGATCGCCCGGCTTCGGGGTCTCCCGCTCCTCCCCACGCGCGCCGCGGCGCAGGTAGTCGAGCGCCGCGGGCGGGAGGCGGGACTCCAGGCCGTAGCGCCGGACGACCTCCAGCGCGTCGGCGAAGGTGGTGGGATCGGGGACGGCCGGGCCGGAAGCGATCGCGTCGAGCGGATTGCCTAAGACGTCCGAGAGCACGAGGACGGCGACCTGCGCGGGCGCGGCGGCGGCGGCGAGGTGGCCGCCCTTGATCCGCGAGAGGTGCTTGCGCACCGTGTTGATCTCCTGGATCGTGGCCCCGGAACGGAGCAGGAGGTCGGTCACCTCGAGCTTCTCGGGCAGTCCCAGCCCGTGCACCGGGACAGGCAGCAGAGCGGAGCCCCCGCCCGAGATCAGGCAGATGACGAGGTCGTCCTCGCCCGCGCCCTCCGCCAGCTCCAGAACGCGCCCGGCGGCGCGCTGCCCCGCCGCGTCGGGCAGCGGGTGCCCGGCCTCCACGACCCCGACGGATCGCAGCGGCAGGCCATGGCCGTACTTCACGCTGATCAGTCCCGCCGTGATGCGGCCGCCGAGGATCTTCTCCAGGGCCGCGGCCATGGGGGCATCGGCCTTCCCGCCGCCGATGACGATGATACGGCGCACCCGCGGCAGGTCGTAGGTGCGGCCGCCGATGCGGAGGCGCTCGCCGCTCCGGCGCACGACGGCGCGGACCGCCTCGGCCGGATCCACCGCCCCGATCGCCGCGGCGGCGATGCGGCGGAGGTGGGCCCGCAGACGGACGTCCGGCTTCAGACCGCCCACAGCGGGCTGCTGCCGTTGGCGCGGACCGCCTCGATCCGGACGGACCCGAGGCCGTCGCGGCCCAGCGCCCACTGCACGGTGTCCCGGGCCAGCGGGGTGAGGTTGTTGATGTCGCTGAGGTGGAGCAGCCCGATCGTGCGCGCCCCCGACGACGCGGCGTGCAGCGCCACGCGCGCCGCGACGTCGTTACTAAGGTGTCCCGTGGGGCTGAGGATGCGATTCTTGAGGAACCAGGGGTACGGGCTCACACCCAGGAGGGCAAGGTCGTAGTTCGCCTCGATGAGGACGACGTCTGCCGCGGCGGCCCGGGCGTACACTTCTTCCGTCGCCTCCCCGAGATCGGTGGCGATGCAGACCCGCGTCGCATTCCCGGCGATGACGAACCCGACCGGCTCCACCGCGTCGTGCGGCACCGGGAAGGCCTCCACAGCGAGGGCCCCCACCCGGAACGGCTGCCCCACGCTGAACCGCTCCACGGACGCGCCGTCCAGCCACGCGCCCGCCCCCTGCATCGTCCCCTCGTTCGCGAAGACGGGGATCCCCAGAGCCCTCGCCAGGACGGCCGCGCCGCGGGCATGGTCCTCGTGCTCGTGGGTGAGCAGGACGGCTGCGGGAGCGGGAAGCCGGGACTCGGCGGCCAGTTCGCGGAGGATCGCTTCCGCGGCCAGGCCGGCGTCGACGAGGACGGCCGTGCCGCCCCACTCGAGGAGGATGGCGTTGCCGCTGCTGCCGCTGCGGAGGACCTTGATGTTCATGCGGAGTTGGATGCGCGTCGATCCCTTCTCTACAGGGTTAGCCGGCCCGGCCCGACCTCCTACCGAACAGTGAGCAGCAGGCCCGGCTCCTGCAGCAGCCGGGCGGCCTGCCCGAGCGCGTCGGTCCAGGCGGCGGCCTGCGCCTCCGGAATGCCCGCCGCCCGCGGGGGGCGGATGGTGATCACGCGCGCGTCCGTGGCCTCGGGGATGCCGGCCAGGGCCTTCGCCTTCCGCACCGCCGTCTCGAAGTCGCCGACCTCGTCGATCAGTCCCAGACCGCGCGCCTGCCGGCCGGTGTAGACGTGCCCCCCGGCGATCCTCTTGATCGCCGGGGCCTCTTGTCGTCTGCCTTCGGCAACTCGTCCGACAAACCGCGTGTAGATCTCCTCCATCCACCCTTTCAATATCGCCCACTCCTGCTCCGTGAAGTCGGTGAACGAGGAGAACATCTCGGCCGTGGCCCCGCGGGAGACGATCTCGGGGTGCAGCCCCGCCCGCTCGTAGAGTCCGCGGAGGTTGAACTTCCCCGCGACGACGCCGATGCTGCCGGTGATCGTCGTCGATCCGGCGACGATGTGCCGGGCGCCGCAGGCGACGTAGTAGCCGCCGGAACCCGCCACGTTGCCCATGTAGACGACGACCGGCTTGCGGGCCTGCACGCGGACCACCTCGCGGTAGATCATCTCCGAGGCGATGGCCGATCCGCCGCCGGAGTCCACGTGGAACACCACCGCCTTCACCCCCGGATGGCGCTCCGCGGCCCGGAAGGCGCGCGCGATCGTCTCGTGGCCGGCCATGTGCTGGCCCAGCAGCGGGATCGGCACGGGCAGGTCGCGGCTCTCGCCGGGGACGATGGCACCGATCAACTGCACGACGCCGATCGCGGCGCGCGCCCCGCTCGACCAGCGGTAAGGTATACTGATCCGCCTGCGCGCGGCGGCCCAGGGCAGGATCAAGGCCGGGTCCCCGGGCTCGCCGAGCATCGCCGGCAGCTCGTCCTCGAACGCAAGTCCGTCGACGAGGCGGCGCGCATGCGCAGGACGCCCCGTCAGGATCCCTCCGTCCGCCGCCGCGCGCACCTCGTCGACGGCCAGCTGCCTGGATCTGGCGATCGCCGAGACCATCTCGTCATACTGCCCGTCCACGAGCGCCTGCGTCATCTCGCGCTGCGGCTCCGTCATCCGCGGATAGAGGAACCGGTGCGACGCCGTCTTGTACTCGGCGATGTGATGGTACTCGGGCATGATGCCGAGGCGGTCCAAGGCCAGGCGAAGGAAGGTGACCTCCACGCGCGGTCCGTGCAGGGCGAGCTCGGCCGCCTCGGGAACGACGACCTGATCCGCGCAGCTGGCCAGATAGTAGCCGTGCAGATCGGTCGTGGCGACGTACGCCACGAGGCGCTTCCCCGACGACCGGAACCGCTCGAGCGCGGCGCGCAGACTCTCCAGCGCGGCGGCACCGGCGCGCAGGTCGCCCACCTTGAGCACCACGCCGCGAAGCCGCCGCTCCCGCGCGAGCAGCTCGAGGCGCTCCCGCCACTCCTCGAGGCTGTCCTGAGGGGGCGGGGCCAGCGGGTTGGGCACCATCCGCGCGAGCCGGCCCCGCGGTGCGGGACGGCGCTCGGGGAGCGTTCCCGCGGCGGTGAGCACCACGTAGTCGGGCGCGCCCATGAGCCGCGCGAACAGGTTCCGCACGGCCCGGGCGGCGTTGACGATGAGATCGATCACCAGCAGCAGCGGGTTCATGGCCTCACTCCTCAGTCGTAGCCGAGCTCGCGCAGCCGCGCCTCGTCGATGCCGAAGTGGTGGGCCACCTCGTGGACCACGGTCCGTCGCACCTCGTCGGCGATCTGCGCTTCGCTCTCGCACGCCTCCTCCAGCGGACCCTTGAAGATCGTGATCTTGTCCGGGAGCAGCGGATCGGCGGTGATGCCCCGCTCGAGCAGCGACGTGCCCTCGTACAGGCCGAACAGCCACTCGTCGGGGTCCAGCCCCAGCGCGTCATAGAGTTCCTCGGACGGCCAATCCTCGATGACCACGTCCACGTTGCTCATGTGGGACGCGATGAGCGCGGGGATCTCGTCCAGCGCGCGGGCCACGAGCGCCTCGAACCGCCGCCGGGGGACCTTCACCGCAGCACGCGCTCCAGCGCCCGCAGCAGCATGTCCACGTCGCCGGCCGTGTTGTAGGCCTGGACGCTGATCCGGAGCAGCGTCCGGCCGTTCCACCGCATCAGCGGGATCTCGACGGCGAACTCGTCGTAGAGCCGCCGCTGGAGCGCGGGAGCCTCCTCGACCGGCACCGGCAGCGGCATGCTGGCCATCTGGGCGTACCAACCCTCGTCATCGGGACACAGAGGCGCCGATCCCGCGAGCCGGGCGACCGCCTCGCGGAAGCGCCGGACCAGCACGTGGGCCCGCGCGCGCACCGCCTCCCAGTCGTGCTCGCGCAGGAAGCGGATCGCTTCCGGCACGGCGAGATAGCGGGAAATGTCCTCGGTCCCCTGCCACTCGAATTCGTTGAGGAAGTGGGAGGGTCCCGCGGCCTCTCTCGCGTCGCCCCAGCTGGTGACGGGCGGGCGCAGGCGGTCCTTGAGGTCGGCCCGGGCGAACAGGAAGCCGGTGCCCTTCGGCGCGCACATCCACTTGTGGCAGTTCGCCGCGTAGAAGTCGGCGCCGAGGCGCCGGAGATCGAGGGGGATCTGCCCCGGCGCGTGCGCGCCGTCGATCACGGTCAGGATCCCCTCCGCGCGGGCGCGCCCGATCAGCTCGCCGACGGGGAGGATCAGGGCCGTGGGCGAGGTGATGTGGCTGACCGCGAGGACCCGCGTGCGCGGCGTGACCGCGGACCAGATCTGCTCGACGACCTCGTCCCGCGACCGCACGGGCACCGGCACGGCGGCCCGGACGTATCGCGCCCCGCGCTCGGCGCAGGCCGCCTGCCAGGTGCGCTCCTCAGCCCCGTACTCGTGATCGGTGCCCACCACCTCGTCTCCCGGGCGGAGCTCGAGGGAGCGGGCGACCGCGTTCACGCCGGCGGTGGCGTTGGGGACATAGACGAGGTCGTCCGGGTCGGCGCCGACGAACGCGCCCAGCGCGGCGCGAGCGGCGCGCAGCAGCTCCGGAGAGCGCCGGCCGAGGAACTCGACGGGCTGGCCCTCCAGCTCGCGCTGCCACCGCTGGTAGGCCTCGAAGACGGGGACGGGACAGGCCCCGAACGAGCCGTGATTCAGGAAGACTACGCCCGGACGGAGGAGAAACCGATCGCGCACAGCAGGGGTATTCCGATGCGGCGGGGGCATCCCCTGCGGGAATGCGCGGGCCGGGGAAAGACGTTGACTGACCACGGATGCGGATCGAGTTCCTGTACTGGGAAGAGTGCCCCTCCCACGAGCGCGCCCTGGCCCGCCTGCGCGAGGTCCTGGCCGAGGAAGAGGTGCGCGCACCGGTCGACGTGGTGCGCGTCGACACCGACGAGCAGGCCCGCACCCTCCGCTTCCCCGGGTCGCCCACGATCCGCATCGACGGGGCCGACATCATGCCGCCGGCGGACCTGCCGGCGGGCCTCACCTGCCGCGTCTACTACACCGACGGCGGCCGCGCCACGCCGCTGCCGACGAAAGACCAGATCCGCCGCGCGCTGCGCGCCGCGGTCTAGGAGGCCGAGATGCCGCTGGCACTGGACTCACGCCTGATCCCCTTCACCCTTCCCGGCACCGACGGCCGGACCGTCCGGTCGGACGCCTTCGGCGGAGCGCGGGTGCTCGGGGTGGTCTTCACCTGCAACCACTGTCCCTACGCCCAGGCGTGGGAGGACCGCCTGATCCGCATCCAGCGCGATTACGCCGCCTCCGGCGTGCAGCTGGTCTTGATCAGCGCGAACGATCCGGCGAAGGTGCCCGACGACGCCCCCGAGCGGATGCGCGAGCGGGCCCGGACGAAAGACTACCCCTTCCCGTACCTCTACGACCAGTCCCAGGAGACCGCGCGGGCCTACGGCGCGACCCGCACGCCCGAGATCTTCCTGTTCGACAGCGGCCGCATGCTGCGCTATCACGGCGCGCCCGACGACAACTACGAGGACCCCGCGGCCGTGCAGCACCCCTACCTCCGCGAGGCGATCGACGCGCTGCTGCGCGGCGCCGCCCCGCCGACCCCGGAGACGAAACCCGTCGGCTGCACCATCAAGTGGCGGTAAACCCCCTGTGATCTGATTCGCCCGCTGCGTATTCCCCGCTTCACAGCCTTCCGGCGGCCTCCCGAGTACCATCAGAGCCAGCAAGAGACTCGGGACGCGAGGCCGCGGTCCCGCCCGAAAGGAGGTGACCCCAGATGAAGCTCACGATCAGTCTCATGTTCGTCCTGCTGTTGACCCTGACCTCGGCCGCGATCGCCGGTGAGGTGGAGCTGTCCGAGATCGCGCGCCCGGTGGATGAGGAGGCAGCGACGCTGGCGCAGACCTTCAGCCTCATGCCGGCGGCGGATGTGCAGGCCGACGCCGACGAAGTCTCCCGTCACGAGGACATCTGATCCTGTGGAGGCGCACGTGAACGGAGCCGACGGTGGAGGGCGGCCGGGGCAGCCGGTTTCCCTCCACCACCCCTTCACACTCAGGCAGGATTACGGAACGCGTCTTCTGGGTAGAGCAGAATCACAAGGATCCGGGAGGAGGTGAAGGTGATGCCGCTCTTCGAAGTGTGGCAGGCCCCCGGCGGGAAGCGCTGGGAAGGTGACGATCAGGAGGAAGGCATCCTCAGCGCGATGCGCGCGCGCCGCCTGGGCACGGTCACCGAGCTGGCCGAGATCCTCACTCCCGAGGGGAAGCTCCACCTCCGCCGCATCGCCCGCTACGACGACCGGGTCAAGTCATCGGCCGATCAGGCCTGAGATCCGCCGATCGGCATTCCTTCTACGTATCGAAGTACAGGAAGAACTCCGCCGGGTGCGGCCGCATCCGCACGAAATCCACTTCCTTCTTCCGCTTGAACTCGATCCAGGTGTCGATCAGGTCCTTCGTGAACACGTCCCCCTCCAGCAGGAAGGCGTGGTCCGCCTCCAGAGCGGCCAGGGCGGCGTCGAGCGAGCCCGGCACCTGCCGCACCTTCGCGGCCTCCGCCTCCGGCAGCTCGTAGAGGTCCACGTCCATCGGGCTGCCCGGCTCGAGCTTGCGGCGGATGCCGTCCAGCCCGGCCATGAGCATCGCGGCGAAGGCGATGTAGGGGTTCGCGGTGGCGTCGGGCGGCCGGTACTCGATGCGCTTGCTGCGCGGGCTGGTCGAGTACACGGGGATCCGCACCGCGGCGCTCCGGTTGCGCATGGAGTAGACCAGGTTCACCGGGGCCTCGTACCCCGGCACGAGCCGGCGGTAGCTGTTCGTGGTCGGGGCCACGAGCGCCATCAAGGCGTCGGAGTGGGCCAGCAGCCCGCCGATGTACCACCGCGCCGTCTCGCTCAGCTGGGCGTACCCCTGCGGGTCGAAGAAGAGGTTCGTCCCGTCCTTCCACAGGCTTTGGTGGCAGTGCATCCCCGAGCCGTTGTCGCCGAAGATCGGCTTGGGCATGAAGGTGGCCGCCTTGAAGTGCTCGCGGGCGTAGAGCTTCACCAGGTACTTGTAGAGCATGAGCTTGTCGCTCATCTCGGTAAGCGTGGAGAAGCGCATGTCGATCTCGCACTGCCCGGCCGAGGCCACCTCGTGATGGTGCACCTCGACGTCGATGCCCGCCTCCGCCAGCTTGAGGACCAACCCGGAGCGGAAGTCCTGCAGGCTGTCCGCGGGCGGGACCGGGAAGTAACCCTCCTTGTGCCGGGGCTTGTGGCCGAGGTTGGGCTTCTCGTCCCGTCCGGAGTTCCAGATCGCCTCTGCCGAGTCCACGCTGTAGAAGGCGCCGTGCTGGCTGAGGTCGTAGCGCACGTCGTCGAAGACGAAGAACTCGGCCTCCGGTCCCCAGTAGCTGGTGGTGGCGATGCCCGAGGCGCTGAGGAAGCGCTCCGCCTTCTGGCCGATGTAGCGCGGGTCGCGCGTGTAGCGCTGGCGCGTCACCGGATCGTAGATGTCGCAGGTCAGCAGCAGCGTCTTGACCCGCAGCAGCGGGTCGACTGTGGCCGAGGCGGCGTCGGGGAGCAGGATCATGTCGGATTCGTTGATGTGCTGGAAGCCCCGGATGCTGCTGCCGTCGAAGCCCACGCCCTCGACGAACATGCTCTCGTCCAACTCGCCCACGGGGATCGAGAAGTGCTGCCAGCTGCCGGGCAGATCGGTGAACCGGAA
>DASUAK010000178.1:0-3039 GCA_035763845.1 bacterium
CCGTGTGGCTGGGCGCCACTACGGTGCTCCGCGTGGCCGCCCGAGCCATCTTTCTCGTCGTGCGCTGGCTGCTCGCGACCGCGCAGCGCGCGGTCGCGGCGCTCTACGCGGCGGTCTCAGGCGCGGTCTCGTTCGTGGCGACGGCGCTCCCCGCGGCGATGGGACGTCTGTGGACCCTGACCGTCGAGGCGCTACCGCGCCGACGCACGACCGACACGGTGCCCCCGGCCCCGGCCGCCGTCGCGCCGGTGCCCCTCATCCCGGGGATCGGTGCGCCCGCCCAGGCGCCCGCGGCGGAGGAACAGCCCGCGGCCGTGGAGCCCGCGGCGGAGCCGAGCGGCGCCAGGACGGCGCGGAGGGGCGAGGCCAAGGCCACGCACCAGCAGGAGTCGCTCGCGCTCGAGGTGCCGTCGGGCGGATTCCAGCTGCCGCCGCTCAGCCTGCTCAACGACCTGCCCAGCCTCCGCAATAGAGGAAAGACCGATCCGGCGGAGGTGGCCCGCCTGCTCGAGCAGACCCTGGCCAGCTTCGGGGTGGAGACGAAGGTCACGCGCTGGGAGCAGGGTCCGGTGGTGACGCGCTTCGAGGTCCAGCCCGCGCCCGGCGTGCGCGTCCAGAAGATCAGCAGCCTGACCAACGACATCGCCCTGGCGCTGGCCGCCCCGAGCGTGCGCATCGAAGCGCCCATCCCCGGCAAGTCCGCCGTCGGCATCGAGCTGCCCAACCAGAAGACCGCGCTGGTGCACATCAAGGAGATCCTCGAGTCGGAGGAGTACCGGCGGCAGACGACGCCGCTCTCGGTGGCCCTCGGCAAGGACATCGCCGGCCATCCCATCCTGGGCGACCTGGCGGAAATGCCGCACGTTCTGATCGCCGGGGCCACCGGCTCCGGGAAGTCGGTGATGCTGAACGCGATCATCGCCGGGCTGCTCTTCCGCTGCACACCGCTGGACGTACGCCTCCTGATGATCGACCCCAAGCGCGTGGAGTTCACGCACTACAACAACGTCCCGCACCTTCTCGCGCCGGTGGTCACGAACCCCCGTGCCGCCTCCGGGGCCCTCAAGGAGATGCTGCGGGAGATGGAGGGGCGCTTCGAGCGCTTCGCCGGCGCCGGCGTGCGCAACATCCAGGCCTACAATCAGATCCCCGACGGCGAGCGGCTGCCCTTCATCGTGATCATCGTCGACGAGCTGGCCGACCTGATGATGATCGCTCCCGCCGACTTCGAGGACGTGATCTGCCGGCTGGCCCAGATGACGCGGGCTACCGGCATCCACATGGTCGTTGCCACGCAGCGGCCTTCCGTCGACGTCATCACCGGCCTGATCAAGGCCAACATCCCCTCGCGGGTGGCCTTCGCCGTGAGCAGCCAGGTGGACAGCCGCACGATCCTTGACATGCCGGGCGCGGAGAAACTTCTCGGCAAGGGGGACATGCTGTACATGCCGATCGGCGCCGCGCGGCCGGTGCGCGCCCAGGGCGCCTTCATCGCGGACAGCGAGATCCAGGCCCTGGTGACCTGGTGGAAGGCGCAGGGCAAGCCGGTCTACGACCAGGACGTCCTGAAGGCCGAGAAGTCCACGGCCGAGGGGGAGGAGGGCGGCGAGGACGCCCTGCTGGCCGAGGCCGCCCGCCTCATCGTCCGCTCGGGATACGGCTCCGTTTCGCTGCTGCAGCGGAAGATGAAGATCGGCTACGTCCGCGCCGCCCGCATCGTGGATCAGCTGGAGGAGCGGGGCATCGTCGGGCCCGCCCAGGGCAGCAATCCGCGCGAGGTCCTCGTCGGCGTGGACGAGCTCGAGCCCCTCCTGAAGTCCGCTCCATCTCCGAGTTAGGCCCCACCGTCCGCCCCGCCCGCCAGGGGCCCGCCGCCCGCGCGGGGAAGAAACCCCCGGAGGTGCCCCTATGCGGATGCGTCAGCGGTGGCTGGCCCTCGCCAGCCTGATCGTCGTGCTCGTCCTCGTCGGTGGCTGCCAGCGCCAGCAGGCCCAGCAGCCCGCAGCCCCGGCCGAGAAGCTCAAGGTCGGTATCGTCTACGACGTCGGCGGCCGCGGTGACCTGTCGTTCAACGACATGGCCTTCGCCGGCCTGCAGCGCGCCCAGCAGGAGTTCGGGGACCGTATCGAGACCCGCGACCTCGAGCCCACCGCGGGCGGCGAGAACCGCGAAGAGCTGCTGCGCCTGCTCGCCGGTGAAGGGTTCGACCTCATCTTCGGCATCGGCTTCCTCTTCACCGACAGCGTGCAGCGCGTCGCCCAGGAGTTCCCGGACGTCAAGTTCGGGCTCGTGGACGGCTTCATCGAGGGCCTCACCGAGAGCAGCAACGTCGTCTGCCTGGCCTTCAAGGAGCACGAAGGCTCCTTCCTGGTGGGCGCCGCGGCCGGGCTGAAGTCGCAGACCGGCGTGGTCGGCTTCGTGGGCGGGATGAAGATCCCGCTGATCGAGAAGTTCGAGGCCGGCTACATCGCGGGAGCCCGTTACGTGAAGCCCAGCCTCCGGGTGCTCAGCGACTATGCCGGGACCACCGGCGAGGCCTTCCGTGACCCGGTGAAGGGGAAGGAGCTGGCCCTGGCCCAGTACGACCGCCGCGCGGACATCATCTACCACGCCAGCGGCGGCACCGGCATCGGCGTCTTCGAGGCCGCGGTGACCAAGGACAAGATGGCCATCGGGGTCGACGCCGACCAGTCCCTGACCGTCAAGGAAGATCAGCGCGGCCAGATCCTGACCAGCATGATCAAGCGCGTCGACGTCTCGGTCTTCGAGACGATCAAGGCCGTCGTCGACGGGAACTTCCGGGGCGGCTACCGGTCCTTCGGCCTGGCCGAGGATGGCGTCGGCTACGCCGAGAACGACTACAACCGCGACATGATCGCGGACATCAAGGACCGCCTGGAGGAGCTGAAGAAGAAGATCATCGCGGGGGAGATCATGGTCCCCCAGAACCGGACCGAGCTGGAGTCGTTCCTGCAGAACCTACCGAAGTAGCGGCCGCGGCCGTCAGTTCCCCACCCAGACCCGGAAGGTGAGCGGGCC
>DASUAK010000179.1:0-3465 GCA_035763845.1 bacterium
CCGCCTGCTCGAAGGGGAGATGCAGAAGCTGCTGCACCTGGAAGACCGCCTGCACGAGCGCGTGATCGGCCAGGAGGAGGCGGTGCGCGCCGTGGCCGACGCCATCCGCCGGGCCCGCGCCGGGCTCAAGGATCCCAAGCGGCCGATCGGTTCCTTCCTCTTCCTGGGCCCTACCGGCGTGGGGAAGACCGAGCTGGCCCGCACCCTGGCCGCGATCCTCTTCGACGACGAGGACGCCATGGTGCGCCTGGACATGTCCGAGTACCAGGAGAAGCACACCGTCTCACGGCTCATCGGCGCCCCGCCGGGCTACGTCGGCTACGAGGAGGGCGGCCAGCTCACCGAGGCGGTGCGCCGCCGCCCCTACCGCGTCATCCTCTTCGACGAGATCGAGAAGGCGCACGCCGACGTCTTCAATATCCTGCTGCAGATCATGGAGGACGGCCGTCTCACCGACGGCCAGGGCCGCACGGTGGATTTCAAGAACACCGTGGTCATCATGACCAGCAACATCGGCAGCCAGTACCTGCAGCGCTTCGATCCGGAGCAGCAGGCGCAGTTCGAGATGGCCCGCGTGCAGGTGCTGGACGAAGTGCGCCGCAGCGTGCGCCCCGAGTTCCTGAACCGCATCGACGAGATCGTGGTTTTCAAGCCGCTCAGCCGGCGCGAGATCCGCGCCATCGTGGACCTCCAGCTGCGCCTCCTGCGGGAGCGCCTGGCCGCGCAGAAGATCGACGTCGCCGTCTCGGAGGCGGGGCGCGACTACCTGGGCCGCGAAGGCTACAACCCCGACTTCGGGGCGCGGCCGCTGCGGCGCCTGATCCAGCGCGAGGTGGAGAACCGTCTGGCGAAGATGGTGCTGGGCGGGGAGCTGCGCGCCGGCCAGCGCGCGGACGTGGACTACGCGAACGGGGCGCTGACCTTCCGCGTGGGCGAAGCCGTGCCGGTCTGATGCTGCCGGTCGCCGTCTTTGTGAGCGGCGCGGTGCTGCTCGCCCTGGAGATCGTGGCGAGCCGCGTCGTCGCACCCGCCCTGGGCAACTCCATCTACGTCTGGGGCGCCCTGATCGGGGTCTTCCTGGCGGCGCTGGCCGCCGGCTACTTCCTGGGCGGGCTGCTGGCGGATGCCTGGCCAAGGGCCTCGGTCTTCGCCGCGCTCCTCTTCCTGGCGGGCCTCCTGATCTTCCCGATCCCCCTGCTCGCTCCGCGCATCCTGGAGTCGGTACAACTTGCCGGTGTGGGACCACGAGCCGGGCCGCTCGTCGCCACCGTCATTCTCTTCTTTCTCCCCGGCGCGGTGTTGGGCATCATCTCTCCGTTCGCGGTGCGTCTGCGCGCCCGGACGATGGCCACGCTGGGCAACGTGGCGGGCTCCCTGTACGCGCTGTCCACCCTCGGGAGCATCGCGGGGACGCTGCTCGCGACCTTCGTGCTGCTGGACTGGATGAGCGTGCGGACGATCGTGCTCGTGCTGGGCGCGGTGATGATGGGCCTCGCGGCGCTCTCCTGGTTCGCCGCGCGGCGCCTGCCGGCCGCCGCCGTCGCCGGCGGCATGACTGTCGTGCTGGTGCTGGGCCTGCCGGTCCTCGGGATGCCCGAGGGCGCCGAGGGCCTTCGATTCGCCCGGGACACCGTCTATCACCGCATCACGGTGAACGACGAGGCCGGCATTCGCTACCTGCGCCTCGACGCGTACTGGCAGAGCGGGATTGATCTGGCCGACCCGCGGCGCACCGTCTTCCCCTACTCCGACTACCTGCACCTGCCGCTCGTCTTCCGGCCGGACGCCCGGCGCGTCCTGTTCGTGGGCCTGGGCGGAGGCACCGCCCCCCGCCGCTTCCACGAGGACTACCCGCAGATGACGATCGACGTCGTGGAGATCGATCCCGCGGTGATCGATGCGGCGGCGCGCTTCTTCGGCGTGCCCCGCGACGCGCGGATGCGCCTCGTCCCCGCGGACGGGCGCCTGTTCGTGGCGCGCGCCCCCGAGCCGTACGACGTGATCATCCTGGACGCCTTCCTCATCGACACCATCCCTTTCCATCTCGCCACGCGGGAATTCTTCGCCACCGTGCGCGCGCAGCTCACCCCGGGCGGGGTGCTGGCCAGTAACGTGATCGGCGCTCTGGACGGGCCGCGCAGCGGCTTCTTCCGCGCGGTGTACAAGACGCTGCGCGAGGTCTTCCCGTCGGTGTACGTCTTCCCCACCGACTGGAGCCGCTACGACAGCGAGGAGAGCCTGCGCAACATCATCGTCGTCGCCGCCCAGGACCCGCCCCGCTCGCGGACCGCGGTGCTGCGCGCGGCCGGAGAGGCGCGGGAGCGGGCGGGCGTGACCATCGAGCGCTTCCTGGAGGCGGCCGGCGATCTCTATCCCGCTCCGGTGCGCACCGGGGACGTGCCCGTGCTGACCGACGACTACGCGCCGGTCGATCTCCTGCTGCAGTCCCGGTAGCGGCGGCAGGAAGCCCCCATCCCGGCCCCTAACCCCCTACACCACTTCCCGATGCCCATCACCAGGCTGTTTGTCGGCGACGTCGTGCAGACGCGGAAGACCCATCCCTGCGGCAGCGACCAGTGGACGGTGGAGCGCCTGGGCGCGGACGTCGGCATCCGGTGCCGGGGATGCGGCCGCTACGTGCTCATGAACCGGGTGAAGTTCGAGCGGCGCATCAAGCGGTTCGTCAGCCGCCCGCCCGAGGCCGAAGCACGTTAGGAGTACGGCCTCTGCAACGCGGGCAGAGGTAGCAGTGATGTTCTACGCTTGGGGCACGGCGGTGGCGGGATGGGGGGTCCTGCTCGTTCTGCTGGCGGGGACAACGCCGCCGCCGTTCCAGCTCGTCGCCATCTTCGCCCTGCTTGCCGTGGTCACGGAGTGGCTCATGGTGCCGCTCCCCCGCGGGGGCTTCCAGTCCGCCGGCCTGACCGTGGCCGCGGCGGCGCTGCTCATTCTGGGCCCCGTGTACACCGCGCTGGTGATGGCCGTCGGGGTCATCGTCGGCAACGGCCTGCTGCACCGCCGCCCCTACCTGACCACGATCTTCAACAGCGGGCAGTACATCCTGTCCCTGCTCCTCGCCGGCGAGGTCTTCATCGCGCTCGATCACCAGGCCACGCGCCTCGGGGTCAGCCTGTTCTCGGGCCGGATCGACCTGATGTTCTGGGCGGCGTTCCTGGGCGCGGTCCTCACCTACGTCGTGACGAGCAGCCTCTTCGTCAGCGGGATGGTCGCGCGGCGCGGGGGCGCGCCGTTCCTCACCGTCTTCCGGGCCAACATCCTCTGGGAGATCGTGAACAACCTCGCCTTCGCCTCACTGGGGCTGATCCTGGCGCTGATCTACGTGCGCTCCCTGCCCGTCGGGGCGGTGATCCTGACCCTGCCGCTCATGCTCGTCGGGTACATCCTCATGCTGTACACTACGCGGGAGCAGGCGCACCGCGAGCTGGAGATCCTCGACCGTATCGG
>DASUAK010000180.1:0-6185 GCA_035763845.1 bacterium
CGACCTGCTGGCGGATCAGGCGCGCCAGAGCGGGGTCGAGGTTCGCCGGATCGCTGCTGAGGGCGCGGCGGAAGTGCCCGCCCTGCACGGGCGTCTGCCCGGCCGCGGGCGCCGCCAGCGCCGCCGCGAGCGCGACGATCACCGCCGCCGTCATCCTCCGGAACGTCCTGGTGTCCATCTGCCACCTCCACCCCCAGTGGACCTGTTGCTTCCTTCGATTGCCCAGTGCGGGCGCCCTCCACGACAGGCATCGCCCCGCGGGCTGCGAATCGTACCACGCGGAGAGATGTCGTCTGGTTCCTTCAGCATCGCGGCCGCGCAGGTCATCGCCGAGCAGGGCACCCTGTCCCCTGGCGTCGTCGATGTAGAGGGGGGCCGCATCGTCCGCGTGCGCCGGGGCCGCCCGCCGCGCGCCGTGCGGCTCCATCCCGGCATCCTCGCGCCCGGCCTGATCGACCTCCAGATCAACGGCTGCGCCGGCGTGGACTTTGCCACCGTCCGCGATGCCGCGTCCCTGGAGCGCGTGCGCTCCTTCCTGCTGGGCACCGGCGTCACGGCATATCTTCCCACCCTGATCAGCGCCCCGCCGGCACTGCTGCGCGAGCGCCTCCGCTGGTGGCGCGACGCCGCGCGCGGCGGGGGCGGGCCGCGCATCCTGGGCGTCCACGTGGAGGGACCCTATCTCAGCGCCGCGTTCGCCGGCGCGCATCCCCCGGAGCATCTGCGACCGCCGGATGCGCGCGAGCTGGCAGCCGTCCTGGACGAGGCGCCGGGCCTGGTGAGGCTGCTCACCCTGGCCCCCGAGCTGCCCGGGGCGGATGCGCTGATCGATCTGGCCCGCCGCCGCCGCATCCTGGTCAGCGCGGGGCACACCGACGCGACCTACGACCAGGCGCGGGGGGCCTTCCGGGCGGGGGTGCGGATGGTGACGCATCTCTTCAACGCGATGCGCCCGCTGCATCACCGCGAGCCGGGTATCGTCGGGGCGGCCCTCGAGGACGGGCGCGTCACGGCCGGCCTTATCGCCGATCTGGTCCACGTCCACCCGGCGGTGCTGAAGATGGTGATCGGCCGCAAGGGGTGGTCGCGTGTCGCGCTGGTCACCGACGCGGTCGCCGCGGCGGGCGAGGAGGCAGGCCCGGGGACCATTCGGACGTCCTCGCTCGCCGGCCGCACGGTGACTGTCTCCGATGCGCCGCGACTGGCGAGCGGCGCCCTGGCCGGCAGTCTGCTCACCCTCGACCAGGCCGTCCGCAACGTCGCCGCGCTGGGCGTGCCCCAGCGCGAGGCGATCCTCATGGCCTCCGCGGTGCCCGCCGCGCTTCTTGGACGCTCCGACCTCGGCCGCATCGCGCCCGGCGCCCGCGCCGACCTCGTCCTCTTCGATCGCTCGCTGCGGGTGCGGGCCGTCTACGCCGGCGGCGTCCCCGTCCGGGCGGGCGGAGGAATCGCCGCGCACCCGACGGAATAGCGAAACGGACTCCACTCTGACGCTCTACCGGAGGTGTGTGCTCGTGAACAGACTTCGCATGCCCGCGCTGCTCGCGGCCGTCGTCCTACTGGTCGTCATGACCGCGGCGCAGGCGCAGTCTCCCGCGCCCCAGCGCGGCGGGACGATCCGGGTCGGGATCACGCAGGAGATCGTGAACCTCGACCCCCACCTCGCCACCGCGTTCTCGTCGTTCCAGATATTGGACCTGGTCTACGAGAGCCTGCTCCGGCTCAACCCCCGCACCCTGAAGATCGAGCCGAACCTGGCCCAGTCCTGGACGGTCTCGCCCAACGGGATCGAATACACCTTCACCCTGCGGCGCGACGTCACGTTCCACGACGGCAGCACCCTGGACGCCTCGGACGTCAAGGCCACGATCGACCGCATCCTCGACCCCGAGACGAAGTCGCCGCAGGCCAGTTTCCTCTCCGCCGTCAGGGAGGTCACGGTGGTCAGCCCGTTCGTCGTCCGGATCGCCCTGCGCCAGGCCTCGCCCTCCTTCCTCTCCCTGTTCACCAACCCGGGGCGGGGCATCGTGCCGTTGAACTTCACCGACAAGGTCGGCGACGCGCGCGTGAAGACGCTCGGCACGGGGCCGTACATGCTGGCCGAGTTCGGGCCGGGCTCGGTGCGGCTGGTACGGTATGAGCGGTACTGGCGGAAGGACGCCGCGGACGTCCGGCTGCCCTACGCCGACGCGGTCCTCTACCGCGTCATCCCCGACGCGGCCACGCTGCGCGCCTCGGTCCGCGCCGGCGAGGTGGACCTGATCATCGGCTTCGGCGTGGACATCACCGCCGCGCGCGCCCTGCAGGGCGTGCAGGGGCTGCGCATCATGACCGTGCCCGACCTCACCTACAGCCTGGTCGGGATCAATGCCGGCAAGGCCCCCTTCTCCGACGCCCGCGTGCGGCAGGCGATGAGCCTGGCCACCGACCGCGACCAGATCGTGCAGATCGTCTACGGCGGGCGGGCCACCGTCGGCGGCCCCGTGCCCCCGACCCTCGAGGAGTGGCGGCCGGTCCCGGCGCGGAACCTGCCCAACTACCGGCGGGACGTGGCGCGGGCCCGCACCCTGCTGCAGCAGGCCGGGGTGACCCTGCCGCTCGCGGTGAAGATGCTGCCCATCCCCACGGTGCCGGACGCCGTGCAGATGGCGCAGGTCCTGAAGGAGCAGTGGGCGCCGGCCGGGCTCAACGTCGAGCTCGAGCAGGTCGATTTCGCCACCTTCCTCTCCCGGTGGCGCGGCAGCCAGTTCGACACCTTCGTCTCCCTGAACGGCGGCTCCGCGGATCCCGATCTGCACCTCTACCGGCACATCCACTCCACCGGCAGCACGAACGTCTTCAAGTTCAAGGACGCGACGGTGGATCAGCTGCTGGACCAGGCGCGCGGCACGCCCGACCAGGTGCGGCGGGTGCAGCTCTACACGCAGGCCCAGCGGGCGATCGCGGAGAGCGTGCCGTTCCTGTTCATCTCGTACGCGGACCTGTTCGCCGTGGCGCGGATGCAGCTGAACGGCTTCGTGCTCTCCTCGACGCGGAGCATGGCGCCGCTGGCCGATACCTGGATCGCGCGCTGAGACGAACGAGAAGGAAGGCCCATGCCGGGCGGGACGCTAAGCGCTCCTCCCCGTGAGGAGGAGCCGGCGGTGTCCTGCCCGGCGTTCCGGCTATGCAACGCTACATCGCCCAGCGGCTCGTCCTGCTGATCCCGGTGCTGCTGGTCATCTCCGCCGTCGTCTTCTCGCTGATGCACCTGATCCCGGGCGATCCGGCCCAGGTCATCCTCGGCTTCGAGAATACCGACCCGGCGCAGCTGGCCGCAGTACGCCGCGACCTCGGGCTCGACCGGCCCGTCTACGTGCAGTACGGGCGCTGGCTGGGCCGCATCATGAGCGGGGACTTCGGCACCTCGGTGCGCACCGGCCGGCCGATCACCGTCCTGCTGGCCGAGGCCCTGCCGTACACGATCGAGCTGGCGGTGTACGGTGTGGTGCTGGCGATGCTGATCGGGATCCCGGTGGGCACGCTCGCCGGCACGACCTCCTCCCGGGCCGCGGACGGCGCGATGCAGACCCTGACGCTGCTGGGGCTGTCCCTGCCGGCCTTCTGGGTCGGCGCGATGTTCATCCTGCTGTTCAGCGTCTACCTGCGCTGGTTCCCTGTCCTGACCTATCCACCGTTCCTGGAGTCCCCCTGGGGCAACCTCCGCGGGTTCTTCCTGCCCGCCCTGACCCTGGGCATACCCAACGCCGCGGCGATCGCCCGGATGGTGCGCGCCTCGATGATCGCCGTGCGGCGGGAGGAGTACGTGAAGGTGGCGCGGGCCAAAGGGCTGCGCGAGGCCGTGGTCGTGCGGCGGCACATGCTGAAGAACGCGCTCATCCCGGTGGTGACGCTGATCGGGATCGTCGCCGGCTACCTCCTCGGCGGCTCCATCGTCGTCGAGCAGGTCTTCGCCATCCCCGGCGTGGGGCGGATGGGGCTGCAGGCCATCGTGCAGCGGGACTATCCCGTCCTGCAGGCGGTGGTGCTGGTCGTCACCGCCCTGTTCGTGTTCGTCAATCTCCTCGTGGATCTGGTCTACGTCTTCCTCGATCCCCGGATCCGCTATGGCTGAGCGCCCGGGCGCATCCGCTCTCCGCGTGGTGCCCCGCCGCCGCGGCCTCTTCACGTACGCGGCGCGCTCGCCGAAGGCGCTGGTGGGCGTCGTGGTGCTCGCGGCGATCGTGCTTGCCGCCGTGGCCGCCCCGCGCCTGGCGCCCTATCCGGTCACGGAGATGCACGCCCTCGACCGCTTCGCCCCGCCGGGCGGCCGGTACCCGCTCGGCACCGACTTCTTCGGGCGCGACCTGCTCAGCCGCATCCTCTACGGCTACCGGACCTCGCTGCTGGTGGCCGGCCTCTCCGTGGTCTTCGCGATGGTGGCCGGCAGCGCGCTCGGCGTGATCGCCGGGTACGCCGGCGGCGCCACGGACAGCATCCTGATGCGCACGATGGACATCCTCTTCGCGTTCCCGGTGCTGCTGCTCGCCATCACCATCGTGGTCATCCTCGGCGCGGGGACGCTCACGACGGTGCTGGCCATCGGCATCGTCTACGTCCCGATCTTCGCGCGCATCGCCCGGGCGCCGGCGCTCGTGGTCCGCGAGCAGGCCTACGTCGAGGCGGCCCGGGCCCTCGGCCAGCGCGCCGAGCGGATCATCCTGCGGCACGTGCTGCCCAACGTGAGCACGCCCATCTTCGTCCAGGCCACGATCAACCTGGCCACGGCGATCCTCTTCGAGTCGGCGCTCAGCTTCCTCGGCCTCGGGACGCAGCCGCCGTTCCCCTCGCTGGGACTCATGGTGAGCGAGGGCCGCAACTACCTGGAGCTGAGCCCGTGGCCGTCCGTCTTCCCGGGGATGGCCATCGTGCTGGCCGTCCTGAGCTTCAACCTGGTGGGGGACGCGCTGCAGGAGATCCTCGATCCGCGCCTGCGGCAGACCTGGGCGGGAACCTCATGACGCTGCAGACCGGGACGCCCCGTCAGGCCGGACTGGACGAGGAGCGCCTGCACGTCCTGGAGGCGCTTCTGGCCGAGGGTGTGCGCGGCGGGGTCTTCCCCGGGGCGGTGGGGCTGATCGCCCGCGGCGGAGTGGTCGGCTGGCGGCACGCGCACGGCCACGCGCAGCTCACCCCGGCGCAGCGCCCGGCGGGGAAGGACACCATCTACGACCTGGCCTCGCTGACGAAGGTGCTGGCCGCGCTGCCCGTCGCCCTTGCTCTCGTCGAGCGCGGGATGATGGACCTCGATGCCCCCGTGCACTCCATCCTGCCGGAGTTCAGCGGTGAGGCGCGTCCCTTCGTCACCTTCCGGCAGCTGCTCGCGCACACCTCCGGGCTGCCGTCCTGGCGCGCGCTGTACCTCCGGGCCCCGACGCGGGCGCTCGTCCTCGGGGAGATCTGCCGGACCCCGCTCGCGGCGGCGCCGGGCCGGACGGTCGAGTACTCTGATCTGGGCATCCTGCTGCTGGGCTTCGCGATGGAGCGGTTGACCTCGGCCCGCATCGACGAGCTGGCTGCTTCATACGTGACGAAGCCGCTGGGGCTGCAAGAGACGTTGTACACGCCCCCGGCGGCGCTGCGCGGCCGGTGCGCCGCGACGGAGGCCGGGCACGGTTACGAGCGCGAGAAGGTCGGCGACGAGGGCCGCGGCTACCGCTGGGAGCGGGAGGTGATGGTGGGCGAGGTGCACGACGGGAACGCCCACTACGCGATGGAGGGCGTGGCGCCTCACGCCGGCCTGTTCTCCACCGCCCGGGAGGTCGCCCTCATCGCCCAGGAGTGGCTCCGCCCCGGCGGGCTGCTGAGCGAGGCCTCGGTCGCGGAGGCCGTGGCCGACCAGCGGGCGGGCGCGGACGGATACCCGCGCGGGCTGGGCTGGGTCCTCCATCACGAGGGCACGTTCTTCGACGCCTTCGGCCAGCGTGCGTTCGGGCACACGGGCTTCACGGGTACCTCGCTGGCCGTCGATCCCGACCAGGACCTGATCGCGGTGCTGCTCACCAACCGCGTGCACCTGGGCGGCGGCAACACCAAGATCCAGGACTTCCGACCGCGCTTCCACCACGCGGTGCGCGAGGCGCTGCGCGGATGATCCTCGCCGGCGTCGACGCGGGGGCGACCACGACGCGGGCCGCCGCCGTCCA
>DASUAK010000181.1:0-13161 GCA_035763845.1 bacterium
CGAGTGCTTCCCGAGCACCAGCCGGTTCGTCGGCAGGCCGATGGACTCCGGGGTCATGATCTCGTAGGTCCGGCGGTCGGCCAGGACCCCGTGCTGGTGGATGCCGGCCTCGTGGGCGAAGGCGTTGGCTCCGACCACCGCCTTGTTCGGCTGCACGTCGATGCCGGTGAGCGCGCACAGCAGGCGGCTGGTGGCGAAGATCTGGGTGGTGTCCACGCCCGTGGCCAGGCCGTAGAGATCGGCCCGCGTGCGCAGGGCCATGATGACCTCCTCCAGCGCCACGTTCCCGGCGCGCTCCCCGATGCCGTTGACGGTCCCCTCGACCTGCCGCGCCCCCGCGTGGACGCCGGCCAGCGTGTTGGCGGCGGCCACGCCCAGGTCATTGTGGCAGTGCACGCTCACGGTGACCCGGTCCATCCCCGGGACGCGCCCGATCAGGGTGCGCACCAGGTCGCCGAACTCGTCCGGCTGCGCGTAGCCGACGGTATCCGGGATGTTGATGACGGTGGCCCCGGCCTCGATCGCCGCCTCGAACACGCGACAGAGAAAGTCCACCTCAGACCGTGTCGCATCTTCAGCACTGAACTCCACATCCGGACAGAGCGTCCGTGCGAGACGGACGGCTTCCGCGGCCGTCTCAAGGACGGCCGCGGGACTCATACGCAGCTTGCGGGCCATGTGGATCGCCGAGGTGGCGATGAAGGTGTGAATGCGGGGGCGCTGCGCCTCGCGCACGGCCTCCCAGGCGCGCTCGATGTCCGCCGGCGCGGTGCGGGCCAGGGCGCAGATCGCGGGACCGCGCACCTCCCGGGCCACCGCCCGCGCCGCCTCGAACTCCCCGGGCGAGGAGACGGGGAAGCCGGCCTCGATGACGTCGACCCCCAGGCGCGCCAGCTGGCGCGCCATCTCCACCTTCTCGCCCGCCGTCATCGAGAAGCCGGGCGACTGCTCGCCGTCGCGCAGCGTCGTGTCGAAGATCTGGACCCGGCCGGCGGGCGCGGTCACCTCAGGGCGCCCCCACGGGCTGGCGCTTCGTCCCCGGGCGCCGCAGAGCGGGCATCATCGCCCGCAGCTGGCGGCCGACCTCCTCGATGGCGTGAGCGGCGGCCTCGCGCCGGTGGGCGGTCATGCTGGGCCGGCCGGCCTGGTTTTCCAGGACCCACTCCCGCGCGAACGTGCCGTCCTGCACCTCGCGCAGGATGCGGCGCATCGCCTCCCGGACGTGGTCGTCGACGATGCGGTCGCCGCGGCTGTAGTCGCCGTACTCCGCGGTGTCGGAGACGGAGTAGCGCATGTACGAGAAGCCGCCCTCGTAGATCAGGTCCACGATCAGCTTCATCTCGTTCAGGCACTCGAAGTAGGCGATCTCGGGCGAGTATCCCGCCTCGACCAGGGTCTCGTAGCCGGCCTGGATCAGCCGGGTGATCCCGCCGCAGAGGACCGCCTGCTCCCCGAAGAGATCGGTCTCCGTTTCCTCGCGGAACGTCGTCTCGATGACCCCCGCCTTGGTGCACCCGATGCCCCGGGCGTAGGCCAGGGCGGTCGCCTTCGCGTTCCCGGTGGCGTCGCGGTGCACGGCCAGCAGCGCCGGCACGCTGGAGCCCTCTACGAACAGCTCGCGCATGCGGTGGCCGGGAGACTTCGGCGCGATCATCACCACGTCGGTGTCGGTGGAGGGCTGGATCTGATTGTAGTGGACGTTGAAGCCGTGGGCGAACAGCAGCGTCCGCCCGCCCCGCAGCGCGGGAGCGATGTCGCGGTCGTACAGGGTGCGCTGCACGTGGTCGGGGGCGAGCATCGCCACGAGGTCCGCGCGATCTGCGGCCTCGGCCACGGTGGCCACGGCCAGCCCCTCGCCCTCCGCCTTCGCCCACGACGCGCTGCCCTGGTACAGCCCCACCACGACGTCGATCCCGCTGTCGCGCAGGTTCAGGGCGTGCGCGTGCCCCTGGCTGCCGTACCCGATGACCGCCACCGTCTTCCCCCGCAGCGGCTCGAGCGGCGCGTCCTGATCGTAGTAGATCCTGGCCATGGCCCCGCCTCCTCAGGTTGCCTGCGGTCCGCGCACGAGCGTCACCTGACCCGTGCGGGCCACTTCCCGGATGCCGTGCTTGGCAAGCAGCGAGAGGATGGCGTCCACCTTCTCGCCCTTGCCCGTCACCTCGAGCGTCATCGTGCGGTCGGTCAGGTCGACCACGCCGGCCCGGAAGACGTTGGCGATCTCCATGATCTCCATCCGCGTTCCGGGATTCGCGTTCACCTTGACCAGCGCCAGCTCGCGGTCCACGGTGGAGGCGCCGTCGATCGCCGTGGCCCGGCGGACCTCCACCAGCTTCCGCAGCTGCTTGGCGAACTGCTCCGTGCGGTCCGGGGCGGTGTCCACGACGATGGTCATCCGCGAGATCTGCGGGTCCTCCGTCGGCCCCACGGAGAGGCTGTGGATGTTCACGCCCCGCCGCCGGATCAGCCCGGCCACCCGCACCAGCACGCCCGGGCTGTTCTCGACGAGAACGCTGATCGTGGCGACATGCCCGTCAGCCATCGATGATCATCTCGGCCACGGACTGCCCGGAGGGGATCATCGGCAGGCAGTTCTCCTCCGGATCGCACTGGACGTCCACCACGACCGGCCCGTCTTCCACCGCCAGGGCCGCGCGCAGGGCGGGCTCGACCTGCTCCGGCCGCTCGACCCGGAGGCCGCGGGCGCCGAAGGCCCGGGCGACGAGGGCGAAGTCCGGGTTGCGCAGGATCGACGCGGAGCGCCGGTCGCCGTAGAAGTAGGTCTGCCACTGCCGCACCATCCCCAGGGCGCCGTTGTTCAGGATGATGATGGGGATCGCCAGGCGGTGCTCCACCGCGGTGATGAGATCCTGCATCGTCATCTGGAAGCCGCCGTCGCCGGCCACGGCGATCACGGTCCGGTCCGGACGGGCGAACTTGGCCCCCATCGCCGCCGGGAAGCCGAAGCCCATCGTGCCCAGGCCGCCGGAGGAGATGAAGCTCCGCGGGCCGCGCGGCCGGTACCACTGCGCCATCCACATCTGGTGCTGGCCGACGTCCGTGGCGACGATCGCCTCGCCGCCGGTAAGGCGCTGCAGCAGCTCGCAGACGTACTGCGCACTGACGACGCCGTCCCGCTGGCGGTAGCGGAAGGGGTAGCGCGCGCGCCAGGCCTCGATCTGCCGCCACCAGGCCTCGATCTGCGGGGCGCGGGCCTGCGCGGCGAGCGCGGCCAGGACGCGCTTCGCGTCCCCGACGATCGGCACGTGGGCGGGCTTGTTCTTGCCGATCTCGACGGGGTCGATATCGACGTGGACGAAGCGGGCCTTGGGCGCGAAGTCGCGCAGCCGCCCCGTGACCCGGTCGTCGAAGCGGGCGCCGACCGCGAGGATGACGTCCGCCTCGTTGACCGCGTAGTTCGCGAAGGCGCTGCCGTGCATGCCCAACATGCCCAGGCACAGCGGGTGCAGCTCGTCCATCGCGCCCTTGCCCATCAGCGTGAGCGTGACCGGGATGCGGGTCCGTTCCGCGAGCGCGGTGAGCTCCGCGGTGGCCCCGGCGCTGATGATCCCGCCGCCCGCGTAGATGACGGGGCGTTCGGCGGCGGCGAGCAGCTCGACCGCCGCCGAGATCTGCTTCGGCGTGCCGTCCAGGGCGGGCCGGTACGAGGGCACGGGTACGCCTTCGAGGAACGCCGGCGCGCAGCTCTCCTGGGAGATGTCGCGCGGGATGTCCACCAGCACCGGTCCCGGACGGCCGGTGCGCGCCAGGTAGAACGCCCGCTGCACGGCCGGGGCGACATCCCCCACCTCCATGACGAGGTGGTTCCACTTCGTGATGGGCATCGTCACGCCGGTGACGTCGGCCTCCTGGAAGGCGTCGTTGCCGATGACCGAACGGGGCACCTGGCCCGTGATCGCGACCACAGGGATGGAGTCCATCATCGCGTCCGTGATCCCGGTGACGAGATTGGTGGCGCCGGGGCCGGACGTCGCCGTGCAGACGCCGACCTTGCCGGAGGCGCGGGCATAGCCCACCGCGGCGTGGGCCGCCACCTGCTCGTGGCGGACGAGGATGTGGCGGACGTCCCGGGCGTCGTACAGCGCGTCGTAGATCGGCAGCGACGCGCCGCCCGGATGGCCGAAGAGGACCTCGACGCCCTCGCGCCGGAGGGCCTCGATCAACACCTGCGCTCCGTTCAGCGTGCGGCCGCGCGTGCGCTTGGTGCCCGGTGCCTCGAGCTGTCGTGCCATGCCTGCCCCCTTGGGCGGACCGCCCCGAGAAAACGCAGCGCGGGAGACATCCTAAGGGCGGATGCTCCCGCGGTACCACCTTAGTTCCGGGGTCCGACGACGACCGGACCCCCGGCGCTCGAGCCGGTATCGGCGGCTTCCGGCGACGCCTGCGCGGATGCGGTCGGCGTCACGGCTCGGGGACGAGTTCGGCGCGCCAGCGACCGCCGGGTCCCACCCCTCTCCCGGCTCTCTCGGAGCCCTGCGCGCGCCTACTGCTTCCCTTCATCGCCTGCGAATCGAGAGATAGAAAAAAGCCTGAACGATAGATCCGCGAGGAACCTATCCCTCAGGCTTTTGTCCTGACGGTGTAGCGGGCCGCTGCCGGCCGCCTGCGCCGCTTGGACCGACCGGCCTCTTGTGGAGGCCGTGGAACCCTAGGCGCACTCCCTCATATGGAGCTTAGGCGGGAGAGTACCAGAAGCGCACATACCTTGTCAACAGCGCGGGGCGGAAAATCGGCCTTTTCGGAGGGGAGAACGGGCATATCCGATGATATCAAAGGAGGCGTCTACAGGATGCGGACCTCCGTCATCACCCTGCTGCTCCTGGTCACGATGCTCGCCATCCCGCCCGTTACCCGGGCGGGGACTCAGGTCTTCCTGGCTCCCAGCCAGTTCACGTTCGCCACGCCGTCCGGGACGTTCAACTGGAGCGCGACCAGCATCGGCGGGCGCTTCGGGCCCTCGCTGGGACCCCTGGAGTTCGGCACGATGCTCTCTTACGCCCCGGTCAACAGCCTCAGCTTCATGGGCAGCCCGCTGTCGGGCTACAGCGGTCAGATGTTCGCCGGCGAGATCGGCCCGCGGTTCGCCCTCGGGTTCGGCCCCATCGGCGTCGGCGCCTCGGCCGGCTACGGCGGGTTCGTGCTGAACGCGCGGGGCCCGGCGGCTTCCGACGCGGTGCTGCTCTCCAGCCTGGGATTCCGTCTGGGGGTCGATGCGCGGCTCACCGTGGCGCCGACCCTCTCCGTCCGCGCCGGGTGGACAGCCCTGACCGGGCTGAGCACGCGCGCCGACTTCTCGGTGAGCGCGCCCGTGGCCGTCGTCGCGCAGCATGCCGGGAGCGGGTCAGGCAGCGAGTTCTCCATCGGCGTCTCCTTCGCCCCGCTGCCGCTGGTCGCCGCCTACGCCGAGTACCGCTCCGGGACGTTCTTCACCGGCTGGTCGGGCGGAGGGTCGACCTCTTCCTCCTACAGCGGCTACGTCCTGGGCGTGCAGGTGCGGTTCTAGGCTTAGTTGAGGAGCGACCCGCCGAGGGCCACACGGTACTGCGCAGGGAGCAGCTCGATGACGTCCCCGAGCTGCAGCCAGGCGCTGGTGATCTTCGTGCGGTCGGCGTCGCTCTGATTGAGCTCCCGCATCTTGCGCCACAGGTCGGTCGCGGTGCGGAGCCGGACCTCGCGCTGGGCGGCCGGCGAGGTCATCGTGCGGATCCTGCTGATGCTGACTGCCATCCCATACACCCCCAAGATGCGACCGCGGGCGTGAGCACCGCAGCGCTCGTCTCGTACGCTCTGGAACGTTCAGGGGGGACTCTACGTCTGGCAACGGATTCTAGCACATCAGTGTTCCCTCGAACAACGCAGGTGTAACAGCAGTTTGTGGAAGATTCATGGGAAGATGCCCGCGGCCGTGCTCTTCGACCTCGACGGGACTCTGCTCGACTCATTCGCGCTCATCACCGGCGCGTTCCGCGACGCGTGCCGTGCCGTGCTGGGGCGCGAGCCGAGCGAGCGCGAAGTGCTGGCGCGGTGGGGAAAGCCGCTGGCAATCCGCTTCGAGGCGCTCGCGCCCTCGCGCGTCGACGCCCTCGTCGCCGCGTACACCGCCGCGTACGATGCCTCCTATGCCGCGCTGATCCGGCCCTTCCCGGGCGTGGAGGATCTCCTCCGGCGCCTCCGCGACGCCGGCGCCGTGCTCGCTGTCGTCACCTCGAAGCGGCGCCGCTCCGCCCTGCGCGACCTGGAGACGTTCGGCCTGCTCCCCCGCTTCGGCGCCGTCGTGGCCGGCGAGGACGTCACGCACGTGAAGCCGGCGCCCGAGCCGGTGCTGCGCGCGCTGCGCGAGCTCGATGCGGAGGCCGGGGACGCGTGGATGGTCGGTGACGGCGTGCTCGACGTGCAGGCCGGCCGGGCGGCGGGCGTGCGGACGATCGGCGCGCTGTGGGGCGCGCGCGAGCGGGAGGCGCTTGCGGCGAGCGCCCCGGACTACGTCGCCGCCTCTCCGGGCGAGATCGTCTCGCTCGTCCTGGGATAGATGGTGGCCTGGGTCACGGAGAGGCGGACGTCCTCGCCATCCGGGTGGCTCTGCCCCGCCGGCACGATGACCCGGACGGCGTGCGCCCCCAGCTGCACGAGGTAATCCACGCTGCCGCCCATGTAGGTCCGCCGCACGATCCGGCCGCGCATCGGCCCCTCCGGATGGAACCGCAGCGCCTCCGGCCGCATGCAGACCACGACGTCGCCCTCCACGCGCTCGCCGTCGGGCACCACGATGACGGTGCCGCCGGCGGCGTCCTGCAGCCGCACCCGGACACCCGTGGGGTCCCGGCCTTCGATCCGCCCGGGGATGAAGTTCGCCACCCCGAGGAAGCTCGCCACGAACGGGGTGGCCGGCCGCTCGTAGATCTCGTCGGGGCGGCCCAACTGCACGAGGTGGCCGGACGCCATCACGGCGATGCGCTGGGACATCGCCATCGCCTCGCTCTGATCGTGGGTCACGTACACGACGGTGATGCCCAGGCGGTGCTGCAGCTCCTTGATCTCGAAGCGCATCTCCTCGCGCAGCTTCGCGTCGAGGTTGGAGAGCGGCTCGTCGAGCAGCAAGACCGCGGGTTCCATGACCAGGGCCCGGGCCAGCGCCACGCGCTGCTGCTGCCCGCCGGACAGCTCGTGCGGGTAGCGGTCCGCGTAGGCCTCGAGCTTCACGAGCTGCAGCGCGCGCCCGACCGCGGCCGCGGCGTCGGCGCGAGGCCGCCCCTGCCGGCGCAGCGGGTAGGCGACGTTCTGGAACGCGGTCATGTGCGGCCAGACGGCGTACGTCTGGAACACCATGCCCATCCCGCGCCGCTCGGGCGGGACCATGACCTGCTCCTCCGCCGACGAGAGCACCCGCCCGTCCACCAGGATGCGCCCGGTCGTGGGGCGGAAGAAACCGGCGATCATGCGCAGGGTGGTCGTCTTGCCGCACCCCGACGGCCCGAGCAGCGTGACGAACTCTCCGTCGGCGACGGTGAGGTCCACGGCGCGCACGGCCCACACCCGGCCGTAGGTCTTCCCCAGCGCCTCCAGACGCAGCTCGGCCATCAGCGCACCAGCTCCCGCACCGCGACGACGCGGGTGAGGAGGTGGAGACCGACAAGCAGGATGGTGACGACGAACGCCACCGCCGCGGAGAGGGCGATCTTCCCCTCTTCGTGGAGCCCGAAGACGACCACGCCGATCGTCTCCCGCCCCACCGAGAACAGGAGGATCGACAGCGTCAGCTCGACCATCGCCGGGATGAACACCAGGAACCATCCCGCGGCGATGCTCGGCCGGATGATCGGCAGGACGATGTCGCGGAAGGCCTGCCAGCCGCCGGCCCCGCTGATCCGCGCCGCCTCCTCCAGCGACTCGTGCACCTGCGTCAGACCCGCCATCACCGTGCGCACCCCGAAGATCAGGAAGCGCGCGACGTAGGCCAGGAAGATGATCCAGATCGTGTTGTAGAGGTGCAGGCCCAGCACCGGCACGGGCCGCAGCCAGGCCAGGATCATCGCCAGGGCCACGACGGTTCCGGGGACGGCGTAGGGGATGGTGATGAGCAGATCGAGCAGGCCCGCCCCCCGCACGCGGAGCCGGCCGATCAGGTAGCCCAGGCCCAGCGCCAGCAGCACGATGACGGTGGCCGCGCCGGCGGAGAGGCCGAAGCTGTTCACCAGGGCGCGCTGCGCCTTGGGGATGCCGAGGAACGCCGTGGCGAAGTGCCGCAGGGTGAAGTTCTCCGGCACCGGCGGCAGCCCGTAGGCCCGCGTCAGCGCCGTGAGGAGGATCGCCGCCAGCGGCAGCACGACGGTGACGAGGGCGAAGAGCGCGAGGGCGGCGATGACCGGCGGGCGCCACCGGCCCAGGGCCATGCGGTGCGACGCGGTGGCCTGCCCCGTGACCACGGCGAAGCGGGTGCGGCGCAGCAGCAGCCGCTGCGCCTGCAGGAGGACGGCCGCGATCACCACCAGCCACAGCGAGAGCGCGGCCGCGGTCTGCAGGTTGAACGGCGCGTCGAAGTTCAGGATCGTCGCGTAGATCTTCGTGGGGAGGACGAAGTAGCGCGCCGGGAAGCCCAGCACCGCGGGGATGCCGAAGTTGGCCAGCGACGACATGAACAGCAGCAGGCCGCCGGCGAGCAGTCCCGGCCGCATCAGCGGCAGCGTGATCTCCCGCACGAGGTGCACGGGGCGGGCCCCCGCGATGCGGGCCGCCTCCTCCAGCGCCGGATCCATCCGCTGCAGCATCGCCCGCACGGTGGCGTAGGCGATGGGATAGCCGTACAGGGTCAGCACGAAGATGATCCCGCCGGGCCCGTAGATCACGACCAGGGGATCGGTCGACCCGGTCAGCCACATCCAGATCTGGTTGAGGTATCCGACCGGTCCAAGCAGGTACACCCAGGCGATCGCGCCGATGAACGGCGGGATCATGTAGGGCAGCAGCGCCACCGTGTCCCAGAAGCGGGGCGCCGGGAGATCCGCGCGGGTGACCAGCCAGGCCAGGGCCGCGCCGAGCGCGGTGCCGAGCGCCGCGGACGCCCCGGCCACGATGAGGCTGTTCCAGAGCGTCTGGTAGGCCCCTGGATCGCGCAGCGTGCGCAGCAGGTGGTCGAGCGTGAAGCGGCCGTTCGCGAGGAAGGCGTTCGCCACCAGCACCGCGGACGGGTAGACGATGAGGACCCCGAAGAGGAGGGCCGCGCCCAGCCCTCCTCCCAGCAGCAACCAGCGCGCACCTTGCCGTCCGGGAGACCGGGGGAGCGGTGGGAAGACCGCTTCACGCGCCACGACGGGCTACGGCGACCCTCCGAACAGCTCGCCGAACCGCTTGCGGATCTGCTCGCGGTTCTTCTCGATGTACTCGAGGTTCGGCGGCAGCGGCTTGAAGTCGGCCAGATCCGGCGTGTGCGCCGGGTACGGCATGCCGGGGATGACCGGGATGTAGGCGAGGTTGACGAAGATCCGCTGCGCCTCCGGCGTGTAGAGGTAGTTCAGGAAGGCCTGGGCCGCGGCCTCATTGGCCGTCCCCTTGATGATCCCGATCGGCGTGGGCACCAGCAGCGCCCCTTCGCGCGGCCAGACGTGGTCGACCGGCGAGCCGTCGGCCTTCAGCCGGCGCACGAAGAAGTCGACGATCGTGGCGATGACCACCTCGCCCGAGGCCAGGGCGCGGGCCACGTCGCCGTTACTGCGCAGCACCACCGCGTTGTTGGCCTTGAGCTTCTCGTAGTAGTCCCAGCCGAACTCCTTCATGCTGGCGAAGGTGCCGACGTGGTTGAACGCCGCCCCGGAGACGAAGGGGCTCGGCATCCCCGCGCGGCCCCGGTAGCGCGGCAGGTTCATGTCCCACCAGCTGCTCGGCTTGAACTTGACGATCCGGGTGTTGTAGGCCATGACGTTGAAGATCAGCCGCACCTCGTGCATGCGGTTGCCGCTGTAATGGTACTGGCCCGGCGCGCGGCGGCCGGCCGGCGGGACGTAGGGCTGCAGGAGATCCCGGCTGGCCAGGATCCGGAAGAAGTCGATGTCCGCGAACCAGATCATGTCCGCCTGGATCTTCCCGGCCTGCATCTCCGCCTGGAGCTTGGCCACGACCGGGCCGGAGCCGGCCCGGAAGATGTTGATCCTCACCCCCGGGTACCGCTGGCTGAAGTCCCGCGTGAGGGCGTTGACGTCATCCTCCGACTCGGAGGTGTACAGCGTGAAGGTGCCGGAGACCGGATCCGGGGCGCCCGTTCCCGGAAACGCCGCGAGCATCACGAGCAGGCCCGCCGGCACGAGGGCCTTCCAGACACGGTGTGCGCTCTGCATGCCGTTGCTCCTCCCCTCTCAGGATGCCGAGGGCTCGGGCGCCGCTTCCCGCCACAGCTCCTCGAACTCCGCCTTGTTCCAGCGGGCGAGCTCCTCGCCCGCGCTGATCGAGAACCCTTCGATCGCCACCGCCCCGGTGTACTCCCGCAGGGCGCGCAGGATCCGGACGAGGTCGCGCCCGCCCTGCCCGAGCGGCAGATGCAGGCGGGATTCGTCCGCGTCGCTGAGGTGCACGTGCACCACGCGCTCGAGGGCGCCGAGGAACGCCACCTCGTCCTCGCCCCACGGGATGTGCGCGACGTCCAGGACCGTCCCGACGTTGGGTCGGTCTACTTCGCGAAGCAGGCGGTTCGCCTCCTGGGTGGTCACGATGAATTCCGCCTGCCGGGCCTCCATGTGCTCGATCCCCACCGTGATTCCGGACCCGGCGGCGTGGTCGGCGATCTCCCGGACGGCCGCCACGAGGCGCGGCCAGTACACCCCGCCCTCGTCGTGCGGCACCGTGACACGCCCGGGATGCATGACGACCAGGGGCACGCCCAGTCGCGCGCCGAGATCAACCGAGTGGTGCAGGGCCTCCAGCGAGGCCGTCCGGATCGCATCGATCTGGGAGGCGGGATTGAGATCCCAGCTCAGCATGTGCAGCGTCAGGCGGCTGCCCAGGGCCCGGGCCCGCTCCGCCACCGCCTCCGCCTCCCCGCCCTCGTGGTCCAGCTGGTAGGCCCACAGCTCGACCCCGTCGTAGCCCAGATCGTGCGCCACCTCCAGGATCTCGAGCGAGGAGTGGGCCCACAGCAGCGGCGCGCTGAGCAGCACCCGGCACCGCCGCCCCACCGGCGGGAAGGCGCCCGGCGCAACGGTGCCGCGGGCGGCCGGCCGCGGCGCGGTCCGCAGGGCGCGCGCGGCCCGGCGGGGCCGGATGATGTCGGCTGTCGTCCGCAGCTCGGCGGCAACGCGGAAAGGCTTGGTCAGCATCCGGCCGGGCAGCCGGGCGACGAAGTCCCGCGGGCTCTTGGTGAACTCGGTGGCGATCTCGAACGGCTTCACGAGCAGCCGCCGCGCCACGGTGTCGGCGTACCGCTCCATGAACTGCAGCGTGCGCACCGCCTCCGCGCGGCCGCAGGCGATGCAGGTGACGCGCGAGAGCCCTCCGGCGCCCGGGGAGACGACGTGCACGCGCAGGCGGCCGCACCAGTCGCAGTGCAGCTCGACCTCGTACCGCTGCGTGGAGGCGGAGGCCGCAGGCGTCACGGCGCTCCCATCTCCCGGACGAGGTCGTCGAGAAACCGCGCGCCGGCCGCCCCGTCCGCCACCCGGTGGTCGACGGCGAGGGTGAGCGTGCAGACGCGTCGGACCACCACCGCATCGCCGTCCGCCCAGGGCCGCGGGCGCACCGCGCCTACCGAGAGGATGGCCGACTGCGGCGGGAAGATCAGCGAGGTGAACCGGTCGACGCCGAACATCCCGAGGTTCGACACGGTGAAGACGCCGTCGCTCACGTCGGCCAGCGTCAGCGTCCCCGCCCTGGCCCGCGCGGCCAGGGCCTCGATCTCACCATGGATCGCGGCGGCCTCCTTGCGGTCCGCGTCCTTCACGACCGGCACGAGCAGCCCCTGGTCGGTGTCGACGGCGACGCCGATGTGCAGCGCCGCACGCACCTGCACGGCGCCCTCGCCGAAGCTCGCGCGCATCCGCGGATGCGCCCGCAGGGCGCGGGCGGCCGCCCGGACGACCACCGCCGTGTACGAAACGGCGCCTTTCCGCGCGGCGATGCCCGATACGTCCACGTCCCGCATCAGGTAGACGTGCGGGATCTCGCGGGCGCTCCGGGTCACGCGCTCGGCGATGGCGCGGCGGCGGGGCGAGAGCGGCTCCCCCCGGACCGGCTGCTCCGCCAGCGCGCGGCGCACGTCCTCGTCCGTGACGCGGCCTCCCGGACCGGTCCCCCGGAGCGCGGAGATCTCCAGCCCGGCCTCCTTCGCCAGCCGTCGCGCGATGGGCGTTGCACCGGTGGAGACGCCCGCGGCGCCGGCTGCAGGGACGGACTCGCCCGGCTGCACCACGTAGGCGATGATCCCGGTCACGGGGACGCGCTCCCCCTCCTGCGCGCGGATCGCGGCGAGCAGGCCCGAGGCCGGCGCTTCGACCTCCATGTTCACCTTGTCGGTCATCACCTCGACCACCGGCTCGCCTTCGCGCACCGCGTCGCCTTCCGCGCGCAGCCAGCGCACGATGGTCCCCTCTTCCATCATCATGTCGAACTTCGGCAGGATGACGGGGGTGGGCATCGGGTCAGGCCGCCAGCACGCGGCGGACCGCGGCGGCGATGTCCTCCGTCTGGGGAACCGCGGCGCGCTCCAGGGTCCGGTTGTACGGGATCGGGCACTCCTGTCCGCCCAGACGCACGATCGGCGCGTGGAGGTGGAACAGCGCGTTGCTCTCGGCGATCAGCGCCGCGATCTCCGCGCCGATGCCCAGCGTCTTCACCGCCTCGTAGACGACCACCGCGCGCCCGGTCTTCTCCACCGAGGCCAGGATCGTGTCCTCATCGAGCGGCCGAAGGGTCCGTGGGTCCACCACCTCGACGCTCACGCCGTCCCCGGCGAGGTGCTCGGCGGCCTCCAGCGCGCGGGGGACCATCACGCCGGTGGCGATGACGGTGGCGTCTGTTCCCTCGCGCTTCACGTCCGCCCGGCCCAGCGGCACCACGGCGGCCTCCTCCGGGACCGGTCCTTTCGTCCGGTACAGCAGCTTGTGCTCCACGAAGATGACGGGGTTGTCGTCCTGGATGCTGGCCAGCAGCAGCCCCTTG
>DASUAK010000182.1:0-12427 GCA_035763845.1 bacterium
CTGCCCGGATGCCGTGAAGTTCGAGGTCGTGCGGGCCGTCACCGAGACGTTCGCCCGGCGCTTCGAGGTGATCGACATCGACGGCGCGCGGGTGCTCTTTCCCGAGGGATGGGGATTGATTCGAGCCAGCAACACCCAGCCTGCGCTCGTGCTGCGGGCCGAGGCCAAGACGGCGCCCGGCCTGAAGCGGATCACCGCCGAGATCGAGGGGCTGCTGCGGCAGTTCCCGGACGTCGGCCCCGTGCGCTGGTAGCCTGACGCCTGTGCCGCCGCTGTACCCGATCCTCCTCGCCGCGGCGATCATCGGCTCCGGCATGATGCCGCTGGGGTACTCCATCGTCGACGAGGTCTTTGCCGGCTTCATCGTCCTGGGAGCGCTCTGGGCGCTGCGGGGCGCCCGAGACGAGGCGGCCGGGGTGGAGGGGGGCGGGCTCGCCCGCCTCCACCTGATCGTCTTCCTTCTGATGGTGGGCTACTTCGAGCTCCAGGCGATCCGCGGGATGATCGTCCTGGACAGCCTGCGCAAAGTGCGCTGGGTGCTGTTCTTTCCGCTCGTGGCCCTTATCCCGCTCGCCCTCCGCCGGCTGCCGAGGACACACGTCACCGCATCAACCCTCGCCTCCACCATCCTGTGGAGTTCGCTCATCTATAGCGTGCTCTCGCTGCTCATGGCTGTGATCTGGGAAGGTCTTGGGGGCAGCCGCTGGTCTCTGCAGGGGACGTGGTGGGTGCCGACGGCGTATGCAGCGCTCCCGATCGTGATCGCCATGCCGTATGTGACGTACGGTCTCAACCAGGGAGGCCGCCTGCGCCTCTGGGCGTGGGCGGTCCTGGCCATCCTCATCGTGTCCGCCTTCTACTTCGACTCCCGCATCGCGACGCTGTCGATCCTGGCGTTCCTCGTGGCGGGATTCTCCACCTACCGGTGGCGCGGGATCGCCGTCGTGGCGGGGCTGATGGTCATGGCGATGATGCTCATCGCCCCGTTCCTTCCCCCCGGGCGGCGGCTGACCGACGCGGTGAGGAAGGAGGCCGGAGAGCTGGTGAAGACGTTCGTCCCCTTCATCAAGCCGCCTGAGCAGTTCGTGCTGAAGCGGGACATGGAGCGGTACATCCACGTGCAGGTGGCCTCGGCGGCGCTGCGGAAGGACTGGCGGTCGGCGGTGTTCGGGTACGGCTACCGCACGCACGGACGGGTGATCAGCCCGGAGTTGAAGGTTCTGTACGAGCGGTACGGCGCGCCGGAGATCGCGGCCCGGATCCGCGAGGACGAATCGACGATCGGCTTCACTGCGCTGGTGGTGGACACTGGATTGCTGGGATTGGGGTTGTTCGCCGCCGCCCACGGGCTGGCTGCGGCGCGCGTGTGGGCCGGCGGGAACCGGCGCTACCGGCTGCCGGCGCTCCTCGCGGTGGTCCTGCTGTTCTTCTGGCAGTTCGCCGTCAACACGCTGGACGCGGTGCTCGTCTACATGCTGCTGATGCCGGGTGGGCCCCTCCAGCTCCTGGCCGAGAGCGGCGTGCCGGCCGCGGCGGCGGGGTAACCCGTGGCACACGACAGCTTCTTTCGCCAGAGCGTCCTGAACCTTTCCGCTCAGGTGGTCCTGGCCGGTGTCACCCTGCTCTCGTTGCTCCTCCTCGCCCGCTGGCTCGGTCCCGCCGGGAACGGGGCGTTCAACCTGGCCGTCTTGACCGCCACACTGCTGCTCCAGTTCGGGAATCTCGGTCTGGGCGCTTCGACCATCTACTTCGCGAGCAACCGGCGGTTCCCGCTGGAAACCGTTGCGGGGACCGCGCTGGCGTTCGGCGGTGCCTGGCTGCTGCTGGCCGCTACTGTCGTGGGCGTGGCGCTGCCGTACGGCACACTTGAGGCGCTGGCGGATACCCTCGGTCTTACGCCGGGGTCACTGGCCACGGCCATCATGGCGGCCCCGTTCTTGATCCAAACCCTCCTGTGCAGCGGCATCGCGCTCGGGCTCGGCAGGGTGTTGGCCTACAACGCGGTGTATGTCACCCGGGCGGTGCTCCTGATCCTCCTGGCCACCGCCCTCCTCATCGGCGGCCGGCTTGATGCCGGCCGGGCGGTGACCGCTTACAGCGCCGCCGCCCTTACCGGCGCCATCCACGCCCTCTGGCTCGTCCGCATCAAGGGCAAGCGGTGGCAGGTGAGCCTGCCCTTCTTCCGCGCGGCCATCGGGTACGGGCTCAAGGCGTACGTGGGGTCATTCGCCCAATTCCTCAGCTACCGGGTCAACGTCTTCATCGTCGCCCACTTCATGGGCGTGGAGTCGGTCGGCTACTACGCCGTCGCCCTGGTGGCCGCGGAGGGACTGTGGCTGGTCGGCGGGTCCGTGGGGCAGATTCTCTTTCCCCGCATCGCGGCGCTGGGTGGGGCCGAGGGCAGCGACCTCAGTGCGCGCGTGACGCGAGCGGTGCTGGCCGGTGTGATCGTCCTCTCGCTCGGGGTGGCGGTACTCGCGTCGCCGCTGATCCGCCTCCTGTTCGGTCCGTCGTATCTGCCGGCTACGCCGGCCCTCCTGTGGCTGCTGCCCGGGGTGGTGCTGCTCAGCATCCCGAAGGTCCTGAGCAACGATCTGGCCGGCCGGGGACATCCGGAGATGGGCGCGGCCTCGGCCGTCGTCTCGCTGATCGTCAGCCTGCCCCTGAACTTCCTCCTGATCCCGCGGTGGGGATTGGTCGGCGCCGCCTTCGCATCGAGCGCTGGCTACGCCGCGGCCACCGGGATGATCCTGGCCGACTTCCACCGCCTCACCGGCGTCCGGTGGATCGATGCCCTGGTCATCACGGCGGACGATCTCCGCCTCTATGGCCGCATGGCCGCCCGCCTCTTGAGACCGTCGGGTCATCCATGAGCGCCGGCCAGGGATCCCTCGCCGCGGCGATCATCCTCTTCCTGCTGGCCTGCCTCGTCCCCGCACTCTGGCGGAAGCGGGGACCGTGGGATCCGTTCGATGCGCGGAACGCCTTCGTTTTCTTCTTCGCCCTGTACACGCTGCCGTATCCGGCGCTGATCTACCTGCGCGATGTGCCCCCGCTCCTCCCTTCGTTCGACGACGGGCTGGTGGTCCGGGCGCTGGTGCTGTCACTCGCCGGCCTGCTGGCGTTCTACGGCGGATACGCGTGGAGCCTCGGAGACCGCATCGCGGGGAAGATCCCGCCCGTGCACCCCGGATCGCCGGCGAAGGCGCTCCGCTCAGCCGTCCTGGTCCTCGTTATCGGCGGCGTGCTCTTTGGAGCGTTCGTCACGACGGTCGGCGGACCCGCGGCGTACCTCCGGGCGGGCTATCTCGGCCTGTACAGGCTCGAGCAGGGGCGGGAGTACATGGCCATCGGCCTCACGCTGCTCGGCACGGGCCTGGTGCTGCTGTACCACGCGGCCTATGAGACGCGGTCCCGGGTGGTGGGCGTGCTGACGTGGACCCTGATCGTCGCTCTGGGCGCGCTGCTGTTCGCTATCGGGCGGCGGCGCTATCTCCTGACGCTGATCCTGGCGATCGTGGTTTACCGCCACTATCGGAAGCAGCGGCTCTCCGTCCCGGTCCTGCTGGCGTTCGGCGGTGTAGGCTTCCTTCTATTCAACGTGTGGGGCCTGCTGCGGCGCTTCCCCTGGCACGCGCTGCTCTCCCGGGCGGCCTGGAGCGCCGTGCTCCAGCGGCCGCTCCGCGACTTCGTCTACACAGTGGCGGGGGAGGGAGAGTTCAGCGGGGCGGGCGTGTGGCTGCCGCAGGTCATCACCCGGCTGGCGAGCGGTGACCTCTCCTACTTCTACGGCCTCAGCTACCTGCAGGCTCCCATCGTTTTCATCCCGCGGCTGCTGTATCCCGGTCGGCCTCCGATGCTGAGCGAGTGGTACGTCACGACCTTTCACCCGGAGCTTGCCGCGCAGGGCGGCGGGATGGGGTTCTTCTTCCTGGCCGAGGCCTATCTGAACTTCGGGGTAGTGGGCGTCCTGGCGGTCATGGCCCTCGCCGGTATCGTTTTCCGGTGCGCGGCCGGCTACCTGCGGCGGAACCAGAAGTCGGCGGCGGCCGTGCTGCTGTACGCGGCGCTCATCAGTTGGATTCCATCGGGCATCCGCGTGGACTTCGCTACGGCCATCAAGGGTTTCACGGAGTTCTTCTTCGTCATCCTCCTCCTGGCGGTGCTGTACAGCGCGGGATGGCGGACGCGGCGCGAGCCCGTGCCGGGCGCGGCCCATGGATGAGCGGAGCTGTCTGGTCACCGGGGGAACCGGATTTCTCGGGCGCCGCCTCGTGCTGCGGCTCCTCGCGGCAGGTTGGCGCGTCCGTGTCCTATCGCGTCGGACTCCACGTGAGACCGGCGATCTACAGGCCGACGGTGTGGAGGTCGTTCAGGGCGACCTCTCCGCTCCCACAGACCTCGGCGGCATCTTCGAGGGGCTCGGCGTGGTGTTCCACCTGGCCGGCGAGACCCGGGATCCGCGCCGCTTCGAAGCGGTCAACGTGGGGGGGACGCGTCGCCTGGTCGTAGCCGCCGCGGCGGCCGGCGTGCGCCGCGTGGTGCACGTGAGCAGCGTCGGCGTGTTCGGGTCCTCGGAGTCCACCGTCGTTACCGAGGCCACAGCGTGTCATCCCGGGAACGAGTACGAGCGGACGAAGCTGGCAGGCGAGCAGATGGCGGTCGAGCTGGCCGAGCGGCGTGGGCTTCCCTTGACCGTGGTACGTCCCGCCAACGTCTTCGGCGACGGCGATCCGCAGCGGCGGCTGGCCACCCTCATCCGCTCGGTGCGGGCGGGGCGGTTCTTCTTCCTTGGCCGCGGGGACGCGATGCTGAACTACGTCTATGTGGAGGACGTGGCCGAGGCGTGCCGCCTTTTGGCGGCGCGGCCGGGGGCTGCCGGGCAGGCGTACGTCGTTTCGGACCCGTGCCCGCTCTCGGAGTTTGTGGAGTGCATCGCCGACGAGCTGGACGTACCGGTTCCTGCGCGGCGCATGCCTCTCGCGCTGGCTGCGCCTGTTGCCGCGGCATCGGAGCTGGCCTCGTTCGCGCTCCGCCGGCCCGTGGGCCTGACGAGAGGCAGAGCCAGGGCGGCTCGCTCCCGGCAGATCTTCAGCGCCGATAAGCTGCGGGCCGAAGTGCCCGGTTGGCCCCCCGTCGGCTGGCGCGAAGGCCTCCGGCGGGTCGTGGCCTGGTACCGGGCAAGCGGGATCATATGAAGGAAGCGGGGGAGCGGCTGCGGCTGTGCTATCTGGCGAACGCGGCGAGCATCCACACGCGGCGGTGGGCCACGCACTTCGCGTCCCTGGGCCATGAGGTGCACGTCATCTCGTTCCAGCAGGCCGCCCTCCCCGGGGTCGAGGTCCACTGGCTGCGCCCCCGGACCACGCTGAAGCCGATCGATTATCCTCTCGCCGTGCCGGCCGCCAGGCGGCTGCTGGAGCACATCGTCCCCGACGTGGTGCACGCGCACTACGTGACCAGCTACGGGCTCGTCGCCGTCCTGGCCGGGATCCGGCCGCTCGTGGTCACGGCCTGGGGATCGGACGTGCTCCTCGCCCCGCGCCGGTCGCCCGTCCACCGGATGCTCGTCTCCTCGGTGCTGCGGCGCGCGGACCTCGTGACGTCCATGGCCCATCACATGACGGAGACGATGACCGGCATGGGCATCGACGGGTCGAAGGTGATCACCGTGCCCTTCGGGGTGGACACGGCGGTCTTCCATCCGGGACTGCGCGCGCCGACGGCCGATCTGGAGGTCATCTGCACCCGCAACTTCGAGCCCGTCTACAACGTGCGGCTGCTGCTGGACGCGCTGCCCCACGTCGCCGCGCAGCTCCCGCGGGTCCGCTGCGCCCTGCTCGGCGACGGATCGCTGCGGGGGGACCTTGCCGCGCTTGCCCGGGCCAACCGCGTGGAAGAGCGCGTCGCCTGGGTGGGCCGGGTGGACCAGCCCGGCGTGGCGCGGTGGCTGGCGCGGGCCCGAGTGTTCGTGACGCCGGCCCTGTCGGACGGCAACAACATCTCGCTGAACGAGGCGATGGCCTGCGGCTGCTTCCCGGTGGCCAGTGACATCCCCGCCAACCGCGAGTGGCTCGCGGACGGCGAGAACGGCTTCCTCGTGCCGGTCGACCGGCCCGACCTCCTGGCCGACCGGATCATCCGGGCGCTCCGCGACGGGGAGCTGCAGCGCCGGGCCGCCGCCCGCAACTGGGAGATCGTGCGGGAGCGTGCGGACTGGCGGAAGAACATGGCAGACGTTGAACAGTGGTACTGGCGGTTGCGGGGCCGCCGGACGACCGGATAAGCTGGCGTTCGGGGGTCCGTCTTCCTGCCGGTGAAGGCGGGCAAGGGAGGGCTATGTTGGAGTCGCGCATCGCGCCGGGTCGAGGGGTCGTCGGGGTGATCGGCCTCGGCTACGTGGGGCTGCCCCTCGCCGCGGCGTTCGCCGAGGCGGGGCTGCGGGTGCTCGCCTTCGACATCCTGCCCCACCGCGTCGACGCCGTCAACGCGGGCCGTTCGTACATCGCCGACGTGAGCGGCGAGCGGATCCAGCGCGCGCGGGCCCAAGAGCGGCTCGAGGCCACCGTGGACAAGCACCGCCTCGGGGAGCCGGACGCGCTCATCCTGTGCGTGCCCACGCCGCTGACGGCAACCAAGGAGCCCGACCTGCAGTACGTGACCCGCGAGGCGGAGGAGATCAGCACCCGCCTGCGGCGGGGGCAGCTGGTCGTCCTGGAGAGCACCGTCTATCCGGGCACGACCGAAGAGCTGGTGCTGCCGCTGCTGCGCCGCTCCGGGCTGGGCCCGGGGGAGTTCTTCCTCGCCTACTCGCCCGAACGCATCGATCCGGGGAGCCGCTCGCACACCATCCGCAACACCCCCAAGCTGGTGGGGGGCGTGGACGAGGCCTCCACGGCGCTGGCCGCCGCGCTGTACCGCCACGTCGCCGAGCAGGTGATCCCCGTCTCCTCGCCGCGCATCGCCGAGATGGCCAAGGTCTTCGAGAACACCTTCCGCTCCGTGAACATCGCCCTGGTGAACGAGCTGGCGCAGCTGTGCGAGAAGATGGGCCTGGACGTCTGGGAGGTGATCCGCGCCGCGGCGACCAAGCCGTTCGGCTTCATGCCGTTCCGGCCCGGCCCCGGCGTGGGCGGGCACTGCATCCCGCTGGACCCGTACTACCTTGCCAGCAAGGCGCGCGAGTACGATTTCCACACCCGCTTCATCGAGCTGGCGGGCGACGTCAACGAGGAGATGCCCTACTACGTGGCGCGCCGCATCGCGGACGCGCTCAACACCCGGCGCAAGAGCGTGAACGGCGCCCGCATCCTCCTGCTGGGGGTGGCGTACAAGAAGGACGTCGCCGACCTGCGGGAGTCGCCCGCGCTCACGGTGTTCAAGGCGCTCCAGGACGGCGGGGCGGACGTGCAGTACCATGACCCGCACGTCGCGGAGGTCACCGTGGGCGGCCGCCGCATCGCCTCGCGGCCGTGGCGCGAAGCCGACCTGGCGTCGTGGGACTGCGTCGTCATCACGGTGGACCACTCGGCCGTGGACTACCGGGAGGTCCTGGACCGCTCGGCCCTGGTCTTCGACGCGAGCGGGGTGACCGCCGCGCTGGGGCCGCGCCCGAACGTCATCCGACTGTGACCGCTCCGACACCCCCGGGGGTGGCGGTCGTCGGCGTCGGCGCCTGGGGCAGGAATCTGGCCCGCGTCTTCCACGGGCTCGGGGCGCTGCGCTGGGTGTGCGACGCGGACGCCGGGCGGCTGACGGAGGCGGCGGCCAGGCTGCCCGGGGTGGCGACGGCTCCCGCGCTGGAGGAGGCGCTGCGCGATCCCGCCGTCCGCGCAGTGGCGGTGGCGACGCCCTCCGCCACGCATGTAATGGTGGCCCGCGAGGCGCTGCGGATGGGCCGGGACGTCCTGGTGGAGAAGCCCCTGGCCCTGACCTATGGGGACGGCCGCGCGCTGGTGCGCGAAGCGGAGGCGCGCGAGGCCGTGCTGATGGTCGGGCACGTCCTGCAGTACCACCCCGCGGTCCTGAAGCTTCGAGAGCTGGTCACCGCCGGCGAGCTCGGCGAGGTGCACTACCTGTGGTCCACACGCCTCAATCTCGGGCGCGTTCGCCGCGAGGAGAACATCCTGTGGAGCTTCGCCCCGCATGACATCTCGGTGATGCTGCTGCTGCTCGGCCGGATGCCCGAAGCCGTGGGCGTCTTCGGGGGCGCCTACCTGCAGCCGGGCATCGCCGACGTGACGGTGTCCAGCTACCAGTTCCCCGGCGGGGCGCAGGGCCACATCTTCGTGAGCTGGCTGCACCCCTTCAAGGAGCAGCGGCTGGTCGTCGTGGGCAGTGAGAAGATGGCCGTCTTCGAGGACACCGCCGGTGACAAGCTCCGCCTGTATGACAAGCGGATCACCTGGGTGAAGGGGGAGCCGGTGCCGCGCGAGCGGCCCGCGGCGGCGATCGCGCTGCCGCCGGTCGAGCCGCTGGCCGCGGAGTGCGAGCACTTCCTGGACTGCGTGGCCAATCGCACCACGCCGCGCACCGACGGCCGGGAAGGGCTGCGGGTGCTGCGCGTCCTCGAGGCGGGGCAGCGGTCGCTGGAGCAGGGCCGGGTGGTGCGCCTCCGGGACGAGGAGAGCGAGAAGGATGCCTGACTACTTCGCGCACGAGTCGGCGGTCATCGATCAGCCCTGCGAGATCGGGGCCGGAACGAAGATCTGGCACTTCACGCACGTGATGCAGGGCGCCCGGATCGGCCGCGGCTGCGTGCTGGGGCAGAACGTGATGGTGGCTCCCGAGGTTGTGGTCGGCGACAACGTCAAGGTGCAGAACAACGTCTCGCTGTACACCGGCGTGACGGTGGAGGACGATGTCTTCATCGGGCCCTCCGCGGTGTTGACCAACGTGGTCACCCCGCGCAGCCACGTCTCCCGCAAGCACGAGTTCGCCCCGACCCGCCTGCGCCGCGGGGCCACCATCGGCGCGAACGCCACCATCGTCTGCGGCGTCACCATCGGGCGGTACGCCTTCGTCGGGGCCGGCGCGGTGGTGACGCGCGACGTGCCGGACTTCGCCCTCGTCTACGGGAACCCGGCCCGGCGGCGCGGCTGGGTGTGCTGGTGCGGCGTCCCCCTGCCCGCGACGCTGACCTGCCCCTCCTGCGGGCGGCGCTACGTGCAGCAGGGCGAGACGCTGCGGGAGGCCGAGGGCCGGTGAGCATCCCCCTGGTGGACCTGGTCGCGCAGTACCGCACGATCGAGCGGGAGATCGACGAGGCGGTGAAGGCGGTGCTGACCCGCGGCGCCTTCATCCTCGGCCCCAACGTGGCCGCGCTGGAGGAGGAGGTGGCCGCGTACTGCGGCGCGCGCTTCGGCGTGGGCGTGGCCTCGGGCACCGACGCGCTCATCTTGTCCCTGCGGGCGCTGGGGATCGGGTCGGGCGACGAGGTCATCGTGCCGTCTTACACCTTCTTCGCCACCGCGGAGGCGGTGTCGCTGTGCGGGGCGCAGCCGGTGTTCGTGGACATCGACCCGCGCACCTACGCCCTCGTCCCCGAGCAGGTGGAGTCGCGCCTCACGGCCCGCACCCGCGCCGTGATCCCGGTGCACCTCTACGGCCATCCCGCCCCGATGGAGGCGATCATGGCCATCGCGCGCCGCCGGGGCGTGCGCGTCATCGAGGACAACGCCCAGGCGATCGGCGCCCGCGTGGGCAGGCGGCCCACCGGCGGCATCGGCGACGTGGGATGTCTCAGCTTCTTCCCCAGCAAGAACCTCGGCGCGTACGGCGACGGCGGCATGGTCGTGACCTCGGACGAGGCGGTCGCCCAGGCGGTGCGCAAGCTGCGCCAGCACGGGTGGGAGCGGAAGTACCATCCCGACGTCATCGGGCTGAACAGCCGGCTGGACGAGATCCAGGCCGCGGTGCTGCGGGTCAAGCTGCGCCATCTGGAGCGCTGGACAGAGGCGCGGCGGGCGATCGCCGGCCGCTACCGTACGCTGCTGCACGGCGCGCCGGTCGGCCTGCCCGAGGAGGCCGCGGACGTGCGCCACGTCTACCACCTCTTCGTGATCCGGGTGGCCGGCCGCGACGCCGTGGCCGCGCAGCTTGGCGCGCGGGGGATCGCCACCTCCGTCTACTATCCGCTGCCCCTGCACCGCATCCGGCCCTACCGCGAGATGGCGCCGGAAGGAGTCTTCCCGGAGTCCGACCGCGCCGCGGCGGAGACGCTGGCCATCCCGATGTATCCGGAGATGACGGAGGCGCTCATCGCGCAGGTGGCCGGCGAAGTGCGCGAGGCCGTGCGGGGGGCCGTGCGCGGGCAGCGGGCATGAGCCGGCTGTGGATCTTCAACCACTACGCCGAGCCGCCGGACCGGCAGGCCACGCGCAGCTTCGACCTCGGCCGCGAGCTGGTGCGGCGCGGCCACGAGGTCACCATCTTCAGCGCCAGCTTCAGCCACTACCGCTTCCGGGAAGAGAAGCTCGGCCCCGGCGAGGACCGTAAGACGGAGGAGGTCGAGGGCGTGCGGTTCGTCTGGCTTCGAACCACGCCCTACCGGGAGAACGACTGGCGCCGGCTGCTGAACATGCTGAGCTACATGTGGCGGGCCGCTCGCGCCGGGGCGGGGATGCGTCCGGGTCCCGACGTCGTGATCGGCGTGACGGTCCACCCCTTCGCCGCGCTGGCCGCGCTCCTCGTGGCGCGGCGGCGCCGCGCGCGCTTCTTCTTCGAGGTCACCGACCTGTGGCCGCGGACCCTCACGGAGTTCGGCCTGCTCCCGGCCCGCCATCCCGCGGTCTGGGCGCTCGGGGTGCTGGAGCGATTCCTGTTCCGCCGGGCCGAGCGGGTGATCTCCCTGCTGCCCCACATCGACGTCTACCTCCGCGAGCTGGGCCTGGACCCGGGCAAGGTCGTCTGGATCCCCAACGGGGTGGACCTCGCGCGCTACGAGATCCTGCGCGGCTACGACGGCCGGCCGCACGATCCGTTCACGGTGATGTACGTCGGCGGGCTGGTCCAGGCGAACGCCCTGGAGGTGGTGCTGGACGCCGCCCGGACGCTGCAGGACCGCGGCGAGAACCACGTCCGGTTCGTCTTCGTCGGCGGCGGTCAGGAGCAGGGCCGGCTGGCGGAGCGCGCGCGGGGGCTCCGGAACGTTCACTTCCACGGGGTGGTGCCGAAGGACGAGCTCCCCAAGGTGATGGCGCAGGCGGACGCCTTCGTCTTCAGCCTGCGGAACCTCACCCTGTACCGCTACGGGATCAGCCTGAACAAGATGTGCGACTACCTCGCCTCCGGGCGGCCGATCCTCTTCGCCGGGACGAGCAGCTACGATCCGATCACGAGCGCCTCGGCCGGCATCCGCGTCCCACCGGAGGATCCCCGGGCCCTCGCGGACGCCGTCTCGGCGCTGCGCGGGCTGCCTCCCGAGGCGCGGGCCCGCATGGGGAAGAACGGGGTGGCCTACGTGCGGGAGTACCACGACATCCGGGGGCTGGCGGCGCGGCTCGAGGCCCTGTTCTGAGATGAATGGAGGAACACTCGACAGATTGTGGAAGGCAGGGGACGAGGCGGCGAAACGGCTGTTCGATATCGCCGCGGCGGCTCTCGCCCTCGTCATCCTGTCGCCGATCCTCGCCGCCATCGCGGTGATCGTGCGGCTCGACTCCCCCGGCCCGGTGCTGTACCGCGGGGTGCGGGTCGGGCGCGGCGGCCGGCGGTTCGCCATGCTCAAATTCAGGACGATGGTGGTCAACGCCGAGCGCCTGGGGGGACCCTCCACGGCCAGCGACGACCCGCGCATCACCCGCGCGGGGCGGTGGCTGCGCAGGATGAAGCTGGACGAGCTGCCGCAGCTGGTCAACGTGCTGCGGGGCGAGATGAGCCTGGTCGGCCCCCGCCCCGAGGTGCCGGAGTACGTCGAGCGGTTCACCGAGGCCGAGCGCGCCATCCTCAGTGTGCGGCCGGGCATGACAGACTGGGCGTCGATCTGGAACGCGGACGAGGGCGCGGTCCTGGCGGGCAGCGCCGACCCCGAGCGCGTCTATCTGGAGCGCATCCGGCCGGAGAAGATCCGGCTGCAGCTGGAGTACGTCCGCCGCCGCTCGATGCTCGTCGACCTGGGCATCATCTGGGAGACGCTCTGGGCGATCGCGGGGAGGCGGAAGGCAGTTCCATGAGTGACGAGGTCGCGGGGTCCATCGTGGCGGAGGCGGGCACGGGGCTCGCGCCGGCGTTCCTGCAGGCGTGCTGGCGGGACATGCTGCGCATCCGGCGTTTCGAGGAGCGGGCTGCCGAGCTTGTCGAGGCCGGAGAGATCAAGACCCCCTGCCACTTCTACATCGGCCAGGAGGCCGTCGCGGTCGGGGTGTGCCGGGCGCTGCGCCGGGACGACTACGCCTGGGGCGGTCACCGCTCGCACGGCCACTACCTC
>DASUAK010000183.1:0-4590 GCA_035763845.1 bacterium
TCCCTCAGACTCCGCTCGCCGCCCGCCCGCTCGACATGATCCCGAGTGAGGAAGTTGGCCCAGAACGCCCCTTTGATCCCGCGCCCCGCGCAGTAGGCGTCCTCGAGGTTCGTATCGACGTTCAGGCCGACGTAAGCGATGGGGATAGGGTGGGGGCGCACGTCCGGCGCGCCGCGCGGCTGCTCCCACGGGGGCACGTAGTTCGGATCCTGCGGTCCTGAAGGGTTGAACGGGACGAGCTTCGGGGAGTAGGCCAGGTTGCCGAAGCCGTAGGCCGCCCCCTCCGTCCCGTTCCAGGCCATCCTGCCCAGATCCAGGACCGCCTCGGCGCCTTTCGGCGACCCGGCAAGCTCGCGGATGTACGACAGGCTGCAGTGGACGTCAACAGTGCCGACGACCGGCACGGGATACCCCTGGAGCTCTTTCGGCGGGTTGATCTGTGCCCCGACCATGATCCGGTGGTTCACGCGGTCGGGGTCCTCCGCGATCAGCTCGACGACATGATAGGTGCCCGCCCGCAGCTTCGGTACGGCCGCCGCCCACCGCGCGTCGGTGAACTCGCCGACGTTCATCTTGGCGTCCAGCTGCGCGCGCTTCGTCCACAACCCGGTGAGCCGGCAGCGGGGAAGGATCAGCGTCCGCATGACATGCTCGCCGAGGGCGACGAGCAGCGCTCCGTCCGTCGCAGCCTCGGGCCGGATGAAGAGGCGGAGATCGAAGCCGGTGACCGGCTGGCCGTAGAGCTCGACCACCTCGCGTGTCGCCATCATCGTGACCCATCCCCCGGGCCGCGCTTCCCTAGACCCGCGCGGGCCGCGCGCCGCGGGGCATTCGATTGACACCCCCATAGCCCGATGCTAGAATGCAACGCGTGCCCGAAAGCCCGCAAATGGCTGGCGTGCTGGAGCGGCTCCGATCGGCCGAGTACCGGGCGGTTGGAGCGAACCAGACGGTGAAGGCGATCCAGCGGGGCCGGGCGCAGCTGGTGGTCGTGGCCGCGGACGCGGACCGCCGCGTGGTTCAGGGCGTGCTGGCCGCCGGGCGCGAGCGGGGCCTCGAGGTCATCGAGGCCGGCTCGATGAAGGAGCTCGGCCGGGCCTGCGGGATCGCGGTCGGCGCGGCGGCGGCGGCGGTGCTGACGCCCCCGGATGCGGGGACGCCGGATTCTACATATAATAGGTAAGCGGGTGGTAGGCACCGGAAAGACGCGGGGGCCGCTGGTCGGGTCCCCGCTTCGAATCGGGGTCGGTTGCGACCGACCCTCATATGCGCCGCAGGACACCGATCCTCCGGTGTCGCGTATGGCGCAGCGCAACTGAAGACAGGTCAGCAGTCGCGATAACCCGGCGCGGCGATCGGCCGCGCCGCGGCATCGCGCCGTTTCCCCGGCCCGCTCCGGCGGGCTGCTGGGGAGTCTTGTGCCTGCGGAGCGCAGGCGGATGTGACGACGGACAGGGAGCGTCAGGAGGAGCAGATGCCGACCATCAGTCAGCTCGTGCGCCGCGGACGGGAGCGCGTGCTGTCGAAGACGAAGTCGCCGGCGTTGGAGCGCAACCCGCAGAAGCGCGGGGTGTGCATCCAGGTACGGACGATGACGCCGAAAAAGCCCAATTCGGCGTTGCGGAAGATCGCGCGGGTGCGCTTGACCAACCACCACGAGGTCACCGCGTACATCCCGGGGATCGGCCACAACCTGCAGGAGCACTCCGTCGTGCTCATCCGCGGGGGGCGCGTGCCGGACCTCCCGGGCATCCGGTACCACATCATCCGCGGCACGATCGACGCCGCGGGCGTCACCGACCGGCGCCAGGGCCGGTCGAAGTACGGGGCCAAGCGGCCCAAGTAACGGGGGAGCGAGATGCCCAGGAAAGGATCGATCAGTCGCCGCGAGATCAACCCGGACCCGGTGTACAAGAACGTGGTCGTGCACCGGCTGGTGAACAACATCATGACGCGCGGCAAGAAGTCCGTGGCCGAGCGCATCGTTTACGGCGCCTTCGACCAGGTCAAGGAGCGCAGCGGCGGCCAGGACCCCGTCAAGGTCCTGGACAAGGCCCTGCACAACATCATGCCGGTCCTGGAGGTCCGTCCCCGCCGCGTGGGCGGCGCCACCTACCAGGTGCCGATCGAGGTGCGGCCCGAGCGGCGGATGTCGCTGGGGCTGCGCTGGCTGGTGGACTACGCGCGGCAGCGCAAGGACAAGCGCACGATGCTCGAGCGGCTGGTCGCCGAGATCCTCGACGCCAGCAACGGGCAGGGCGGCGCGGTGAAGAAGCGGGAGGATACGCACCGGATGGCGGAGGCCAACAAGGCCTTCTCCCACTACCGGTGGTAGCACAGGGAGGGCGATGACGGCGGCAGGGCTCCACACAATCCGGAACATCGGGATCGTCGCCCACATCGACGCGGGCAAGACGACGACCACCGAGCGCATCCTGTTCTACACGGGACGCGTGCACCGCATCGGCGAGGTCGACGAGGGCTCCGCGACGATGGACTGGATGGTCCAGGAGCGCGAGCGGGGGATCACCATCACCTCCGCCGCGACGACCTGCCTGTGGCGCGACCACCGCATCAACATCATCGACACGCCCGGCCACGTGGACTTCACGGTCGAAGTGGAGCGCTCGCTGCGCGTCCTCGACGGCGCGGTCGTCGTGCTCAGCGCGGTGGAGGGCGTCCAGCCCCAGTCCGAGACGGTGTGGCGGCAGGGCGACCGCTACCGCGTGCCGCGGGTGCTGTACGTGAACAAGATGGACCGCACCGGCGCGGACTTCCTGCGCACGGTGCGCATGGTGCGCGACCGCCTCGGCGCGAACGCCGTGCCGATCCAGCTCGCCGTGGGCAGCGAGGACAACTTCCAGGGCGTCATCGACCTCATCCGTATGAAGTCCATCCTCTACCTGGACGACTTGGGCACCCGCTCGGACGAGACGGACATCCCCGCCGAGATGCGCGACCTGGCCGAGGAGTGGCGCGAGCGGCTGGTCGAGGCCGTCGCGGAGATGGACGACGAGCTCACCCACAAATACCTCGAGGGGCACGCCCTCACCGAAGAGGAAGTCCGCCGGGGCCTGCGCGCGGGCACCCTCGCCTACAAGATCGTGCCGGTCCTGGCCGGCAGCTCCTTCCGGAACAAGGGCGTCCAGCCCCTGCTGGACGCGGTCGTGGACTACCTGCCCTCGCCCGTTGACGTGCCCGCGGTGGAGGGCCGGCATCCCAGGACCGGCGATCCCGAGACGCGGAAGCCCGACCCGGCCGAGCCGTTCGCGGCGCTGGCCTTCAAGATCGTCACCGACCCCTACGTCGGCAAGCTGACGTACTTCCGTATGTACTCCGGGACCCTCAAGGCCGGTTCGTACGTGTACAATCCCACCAAGGACAAGAAAGAGCGGATCAGCCGCATCCTCCAGATGCACGCCAACCACCGGGAAGACATCGCCGAGGTCACGGCCGGCAACGTCGTGGCCGGGGTGGGGCTGCGCGACACGACGACCGGCGACACGCTGTGCGACGCCGACCGCCCGATCGTGCTCGAGGCGATGCAGTTCCCCGAGCCGGTCATCGCCGTGGCCGTGGAGCCCAAGTCGAAGGCGGACGAGGACAAGCTGTCCACCGCCCTGGCCAAGCTGGCCGAGGAGGATCCGACCTTCAAGGTGCGCTTCGACCCGGAGACCGGCCAGACGCTGATCGCGGGGATGGGCGAGCTGCACCTGGAGATCATCGTCGACCGCATGCTGCGCGAGTTCAACGTCCAGGCCAACGTCGGCCGGCCCCAAGTTGCCTACAAGGAGACCATCCGCCAGACCGCGGAGGCCGAGGGCCGCTACGTGCGGCAGACCGGCGGCCGGGGCCAGTACGGGCACTGCGAGATCATCCTGGACCCGCTGCCGCGGGGCACGGGGGTCGAGTTCGAGGACGAGATCACCGGGGGCGACATCCCGCGCGAGTACATCGGGCCGATCGAGGCCGGGATCCGGGAGGCGGCGGAGTCGGGCGTGCTGGCGGGCTACCCGACGGTGGACTTCCGCGCGCGCCTGGTGGACGGCAGCTACCACGAGGTTGACAGCTCGGAGATGGCGTTCAAGATCGCGGGGTCGCTGGCGTTCAAGGAGGCCGCGGCCCGGGCGAAGCCCGTGCTCCTGGAGCCGGTGATGAAGGTTGAGGTCGTCACGCCCGAGCAGTACATGGGCGACGTCATCGGCGACCTGAACCGCCGGCGCGGCCAGGTCGAAGGGATCGAGCAGCAGGGCCCGGCCCGGATGATCCGGGCGCTGGTGCCGCTGGCCGAGATGTTCGGGTACGCCACGGCCCTGCGCTCCGCCACCCAGGGGCGGGCCACCTACACCATGGAGCCGTCGCACTACGAAGAAGTGCCGACCAGCATCGCGGATGAGGTCCGCGCCAAGGCCGGTGTGGCAGCGAGAGCCTGAGACGGAGGGACGGGGAACGATGGCCAAGGCGAAGTTCGAGCGGACCAAGCCCCACGTGAACATCGGGACGATCGGGCACGTGGACCACGGGAAGACGACGCTGACGGCGGCGATCACGCACACGCTGGCGGGCCTGGGGACGACGCAGGCGAAGGGG
>DASUAK010000184.1:0-9203 GCA_035763845.1 bacterium
GTCGAGGAGGTCATCCGCGCCTCGGGCGGGGGATGGCTCGACGAGGTCGAGCTGTTCGACGTCTACACCGGCGCCCCCATCCCCGCCGGCCACCGCAACCTCGCCTACGCGCTCACCTTCCGGGCCCCCGACCGCACGCTCGCCGCGGAGGAGGTCGACCGCGTGCTGGCCGCGGTCAAGCGCGCGCTCGAGCAGCGGCTGCGGGCGAAGATCCGGGAGTAGTGATAGAATCGACGCGTGACCTGGATCGATTGGGTCATCATCGCGTTCGCGCTCTTCGCCGCCCTGCAGGGGCTGCGCCGCGGCGTGCTGCCCGCGCTCATGGGCATCCTCGCCGTGCTGCTCTCCTACCTCGCCGCCTCGGCCTGGTACCTCACGCTCGGTGATGTCATCGAGAAGTACATCCACCTCTCCAGGGGATGGTCCGACACGGTGGCCTTCCTCGCGGTCTTCCTCCTGGCTTACGACGTCATCGCCATCCTGACCGTCATGGCGATCGGCACCGAGAAGGTGCCGGCGCCCTCGCGCTTCGCCGGGGCGGCGGTGGGCCTGTTCCGGGGCGCCGTCCTGGCCGCGGCGCTGCTGGTCGTGATCATCGCTTCGCCCCCGGGGCAGCCGATCCGGGATGACGTGGAGCGCTCGGCCGCCGCTCCCTTCGTCGTCGACGCCTTCCGGGACGGGCTGCGGGGCCTGCGGGTGGTGATCCCGCCGACGATCCACGTCTTCGGCCTGCAGGACGAGCGCTTCTAGCACGGCGCCATGGAGAACCGCGCGGTCGCGGCGATGTTCAACGACATCGCCGACATGCTCGAGATCAAGCAGGACACCCCGTTCCGCATCACCGCCTACCGCCGCGCCGCCCGCGCCCTCGAGGGGCTGACCGAGGACGTGGCGCAGGTTGCCGCGCGGGGCGCGCTGACCACTCTCCCCGGCATCGGCAAGGGCACCGCGGAGAAGATTCAGGAGTTCCTCGCGACGGGCACCTGCGCCTACTACGAGGAGCTGAAAGGATCGCTGCCGCCCGGGATCACCACGCTGATGTCGGTGCCCGAGGTGGGGCCGAAGACCGCGCTGATGCTGCACGAGAAGCTCGGCATCGCCACCATCGAGCAGCTGGAGCAGGCCTGCCGGGACGGCGCGGTCCGCAAGCTGCCGCGGATGGGCGAGAAGACCGAGGCCAACATCCTGAAGGGCATCGCCCTCATCCGCCGGACGAAGGAGCGCCAGCCCATCGGCAAGGTGCTGCCCCTGGCCCGGGAGATCGTCGAGGCGCTGCGGGCGCTGCCGGAGGTGGCGGAGCTGGCCGTGGCGGGGAGCCTGCGGCGGATGCGGGAATCGATCGGCGACATCGACGTGCTGGTGACGAGCAGCCGGCCGGAGCGGGTCATGGAGACGTTCGTCGCGCTGCCGCGGGTGCGCCAGGTCCTGGCCAAGGGGCCCAAGCGCAGCAGCGTCCTCCTGGACTCGGGGATCCAGGCGGACGTGCGGGTGGTGGAGCCGGCGTCGTTCGGGGCGGCATGGCAGTACTTCACCGGTAGCAAGGACCACAACGTCAAGCTGCGCGAGCGCGCGGTGCGGGCCGGGCTGAAGATCAACGAGTACGGTGTCTTCCGGGTGGCGGACGAGGCCCGCCTGGCCGGGCGCACGGAGGAAGAGGTGTACCAGGCCGTGGGGCTGCCCTGGATCCCGCCCGAGGTGCGCGAGAACCAGGGCGAGATCGAGCTGGCCGAGCGCGGGAAGCTGCCCCCGCTGGTGAAGCTGGCCGACATCCGGGGCGATCTGCAGATGCACACGCGCTGGAGCGACGGCTCGGAGACCGTCGAGGCGATGGCGCGCGCGGCCAAGGAGCTGGGCTACGAGTACATCGCCGTCACCGACCACTCACAGTCCCTCAAGTTCGTGGGCGGCGTGCCGGTGGACGAGCTGCGCGCGAACGCGAAGACCTGCAAGCAGGCCGCGGACCGGGTAGGGATCGCCGTGCTGGTGGGGACGGAGGTGGACATCTTCCCGGACGGGCACCTCGACTACCCCGACGAGGTCCTGGCCGCCCTCGACGTCGTCGTGGCCTCGGTGCACTCCCGGTTCAACATGGAGCGGGACGAGATGACCGCCCGGATCATCACGGCGATGGAGTCCCCGCACGTGGACATCATCGGCCATCCGACGGGACGGCTGCTCAGCTCCCGGGAGGCCTACGAGCTCGACATGGAACGACTGGTCGAGGCGGCGAAGCGCACGGACACCGCGCTGGAGATCAACGCCTCGCCGGAGCGGCTCGACCTCAGCGACGCGCACGCCAGGCTGGCCCGCGAGCGCGGGGTGATGCTGGTGGTCAGCACGGACGCGCACAGCCGCTACGAGCTGGCGCACATGGGCTACGGCATCGCGGTGGCCCGGCGGGCCTGGGCCGAGGCCCGGCACATCCTGAACACCCGCCCGCTCGGAGAGCTGCGCGCCTGGCTGGCTCGTGGGTAAGCGCGCCCTGCCGCGGTCGTTCTTCGCCCGCGGCACGCTGCTGGTGGCCCGCGAGCTGGTCGGCCACCTCATGGTGATGGAGGGACCGCGGGGGCGGCTCGCCGGCCGCATCGTCGAGGTGGAGGCCTACCGCGGCCCGCGCGACCCGGCCAGCCACGCCTACCGCCTGACCCCGCGCAGCCGTATCATGTGGGGGAAGCCGGGAACGGCGTACGTCTACTTCACGTACGGGAACCACTTCTGCGTGAACGTCGTCACCGAGCGCGAGGGCGCCGCCGGCGCGGTGCTGTTCCGGGCGCTGGAGCCCCTCGAAGGCGTGGAGATCATGCGCAGCAACCGCGGCACCGACGACGACCGGCGCCTCCTCAGCGGGCCGGGACGGCTCACACAGGCGATGGGCATCACGCGCGCGCACAACGGCGCGGACCTCACCGCGCCGCCCTTCTACCTCGCCCGCGGGCGCCGGGGACCGGTCCGGGTCGTCGCGGCGCCCCGCATCGGCATCCGGGCGGCGGTGGAACGTCCGTGGCGGTTCATGCTCGCAGGCAGCCCCTTCATCTCACGCCCGTGAGGCACGCGCTGCTGCTCTTCGTCGACGGGGTGGGGCTGGGCTCCGAGGACCCCGCGGTCAACCCCCTGGTCGCCACGCCCACGCCGTCCCTGGACCGCCTGCTGGGACGGCGGCTGGCCGGCGTCGCCGGGCCCGTGCGCGCCGACGGGGCGCTGCTCGTGCCGCTCGACGCGACGCTGGGCGTGGACGGGCTCCCGCAGAGCGCGACGGGGCAGACCGCGCTCCTCACCGGGATCAACGCGCCCCGCGAGATCGGCCGCCACATCACCGCCTACCCGACGGTCCGGCTCAAGGCGATGCTCGCCGAATCCAACATCTTCTCGCAGGTCCTGCGCCTCGGCGGCACGGTCGCCCTCGCCAACGCCTACACGCCCGAGTACTTCACCGCGGTGGAGGCGGGCCGGCTGCGCCACGGCGCCTTCACCTATGCCGCGATCAGCGCCGGTGTGCGACTTCGAGGGCTCGAGGAGCTGCGCACCGGCCAGGCGATCTTTCACGACCTCACCAACACCCGACCGCGGGGGTGGGGACATGACGTTCCGCTGATCACTCCACACCAAGCCGGGGGCAACCTTGCCCGCATCGCCCGCGGTCACCAGCTCACGGTGTTCGAGTTCTTCCTGACCGATATGGCCGCCCACCGGCGCGGCAGCCTCGAGCCGCCTGCGGTCGTCGCGCTGCTGGACGCGCTGCTCGGCGGCATCCTGGCCGACGGGGACCGGCGGGACACGCTCTTCCTCATGGTGAGCGATCACGGGAACATCGAGGACGACCGGGAGACGCGGCACACCCGAAACCCCGTGCCGGCCCTGCTGGTGGGGGAGGACCGCGAGGCGGTCGGCGCGCGCCTGCGGGCGATCACCGACGTCGCGCCGGCGCTGGTCCGCTGGCTGGAGGAGGGGATGCGCGATGGATGAGCGCACCATGCGCATCCTCGAGTACCCCAAGATCCGGGAACGCCTCACCGGCCGCACCGTGACCGCCGCCGGGCGGGACCTCGCCGCCTCGCTCGAGCCGCTCGTCGAGCCCGACGACGTCCGCGCGGCCCTGGAAGAGACGGCCGAAGCGGACGCGCTCATGGCCGACGGGGAGCTCCCGCTGCGCGGAACCCGGGACATCCGGGACGGCCTGAAGCGCGCCGCGATAGGGGCGACGCTCGAGGCCACAGAGCTGCTCGCCCTGCGCGAGACCCTGCACACCATCCGCCGCTGCAAGGGCTACGTGCTGGCCCGCGCCGAGCGCGCGCCGCATCTCGCCGATCTCGCCGGGACCGTGCACACGTTCGAGGCGCTGGAGGAGGCGATCCGGCGCACGGTGGCCGACGACGGCTCCATCCCGGACGGCGCGAGCGCGGACCTCGCCCGCATCCGCCGGGAGCAGCGAACGACGGAAGGCCGGATGCGGGAGAAGCTCGACGACCTCCTGCGCGGCCCGTACGCGCGCATGCTGCAGGACCCGATCATCACCTCGCGCGGGGACCGCTACGTCGTCCCCGTCCGCCAGGAGTTCAGGGGGATGTTCCCGGGCGTGCTGCACGACCAGTCCAGCAGCGGCGCCACCGCCTTCATGGAGCCGCTCGCGGTCGTGCCGCTCGGCAACCGGCTGCGCGAGCTGGCGATCGAGGAGCGCGAGGAGATCCTGCGCCTGCTGCGGGAATTGAGCGCGCGGGCCGGGGAGCACTCGCCGGAGATCCGGCGCGCCTACGACGTCCTCGGGCGGATCGACTTCGCCGCGGCCAAGGCGCTGCTGGCTCATGAGATGCGCGCGGTGCGCCCCGTGCTGCGTGACGACGGCGCCCTGCGCTTCCTGGCGGCCCGCCACCCGCTGCTCACCGGCGAGGTGGTGCCGATCGACGTCTGGCTCGGGGGCGAGTTCACCACGCTGGTGATCACGGGCCCCAACACGGGCGGCAAGACCGTGACGCTCAAGACCGTCGGCCTGCTCACGCTGATGGCGCAGTCCGGGCTGTTCCTCCCCGCGGCGGAGGGGTCGGAGGCGGCCGTCTTCCCGCAGGTCTTCGCCGACATCGGCGACGAGCAAAGTATCGAACAGTCGCTGTCCACTTTCTCCTCGCACGTCGGCGCGATCGCGGGGATCCTGCGGCAGCTCACGGGGCCGGCGCTCGTCCTGCTCGACGAGATCGGCGCGGGGACAGACCCCTCGGAAGGCGTGGCCCTGGCCCGCTCGATCATCGAGCACCTGCACGCGCGCGGCGCGCGGACCGTCGTGACGACGCACTACAGCGAGCTGAAGTCGCTCGCCTACACCGGGCCCGGCATCAAGAACGCCTCCGTCGAGTTCGACACCGAGACGCTGCGCCCGACCTACCGGCTGCTGGTCGGCCTGCCCGGCCGCAGCAACGCCCTCATCATCGCCTCGCGCCTGGGGCTCGACGCCGGGGTCGTGCAGCAGGCGAAGGGGCTCGTGGGCACGGAGGCGGTGGAGATCGACCGCATCCTCAGCGACATCGAAGCCGACCGCAAGGCGCTCGGCGCGGAGCTGGAGCAGGCGGCCCGGGCCCGGCACGACGCCGAGATCCTCCGCGACCGGGCGGGGGCGGAGGCCGAGCGCCTGCGCACGGAGCGGCGCAAGATCCTGGACCGCGCGCGCGAGGAGGCGGAGGCGCTGCTCCTGCGCGCCCGCGGGCAGGTCGAGGCGATCATCGAGCGGCTGAAGGCGGCCCGCGGGGCGGAGGCGATCCACGAGACGCGGGCCGACCTGCGCGCTCTCGCCGACGAGCTGGGGCCCGGGGCGGAGCCGGAGCCCGAGGCGGCGGGGGAGCCCCTGCGCGAGGCTCAGCCCGGCCAGGCGGTGTTCATCGTCTCCCTCAAGCGCCCGGGGACGGTGCTCACCGGTCCAGACCAGAAGGGCGACGTCGAGGTCGAGGCGGGCGGGATGCGGGTGAAGGTGGGGCTCGCCGGTCTGCGCGCGCCCGCGCCGGCGGAGGAGGAGACCGCCGAGCCGCTTCCCGCGGTCGCGGTGGAGGCGGCGACCTCCGACGCGGTGCCCCTGTCGCTCAGCCTGCGCGGCCAGCGCGTGGACGAGGCGATCCCCCAGCTGGACAAGTATCTCGACGAGGCGTTCGTCGCCGGCTACGGCCGGGTCACGATCGTGCACGGGAAAGGGACCGGCGCGCTGCGGAAGGCCGTGCACGAATATCTCGACCGCCATCCCCACGTCAAGGGATTCCGCCTGGGCGGGCGCGGCGAAGGGGAAAGCGGCGTCACCATCGTCGAATTGGACGTACGATGAAGCGACGCTCGCCCGAGGAGCAGCTCGACCTGCTGCGCCGCGGCACGGTGGAGACCATCTCGGAGGAGGACCTCCTCGCCAAGCTGCGCGAGGACCGTCCGCTGCGCGTGAAGCTCGGCGTCGATCCGAGCGCCCCCGACATCCACATCGGGATCGCCATCGTCCTGCGCAAGCTGCGGCAGTTTCAGGACCTCGGGCACGAGGCGATCCTCGTCGTCGGCGACTTCACGGCGATGATCGGGGATCCCTCGGAGAAGAAGCGCACCCGGCCGATGCTGACGCGGGCCGAGATCGACCGCAACGTCGCCACCTACCGCGAGCAGTACAGCCTCATCCTCGATCCCGCGCGCACGCGCGTCGTCTTCAACAGCCAGTGGCTCGCCCCGATGCGCTTCGAGGACGTGATCCGGATGGGCGCCAAGACCACGGTGGCCCGCGTGCTGGAGCGCGACGACTTCACCAACCGGCTGCGCGCCGGCACGCCGGTCTTCATGCACGAGCTGCTGTACCCGCTCTGCCAGGCGATGGATTCGGTCCAGCTGCAGGCGGACGTCGAGCTCGGCGGCACCGACCAGAAGTTCAACAACCTGATGGGGCGGGATCTGCAGCGCGAGTTCGGGCAGTCGCCGCAGGTCGTGATGCTCACCCCGCTGCTGGTCGGCGTGGACGGCGTGGAGAAGATGAGCAAGAGCCTCGGCAACGCGATCGGCATCACCGACCCGCCCGAGGAGATGTACGGCAAGACGATGGCCATCCCCGACGGGCTCATCCCGCACTTCATGGAGTTCACGACCGCGATGCCGATGGACGAGGTGCGGGCTGCCGCGCGGGGGCTGGAGGACGGCAGCCTCCACCCGCGCGAGGCCAAGGCCCGCCTGGCCCGGGAGATCGTCACCCTGTGGCACGGAGGTGAGGCCGCCGCGGGGGCGGAGCGCGCCTTCGAGCGCGTCTTCAAGTCCGGCGAGATGCCCGAGGGGATCCCCGAGGCGCGGGTGACGCGCGAAGCGCTCGACCACGGGAAGATCCGCGTGGTGGACCTCCTGGTGCAGACCGGGCTCGCCGGGTCGAAGAGCGAGGCCCGCCGCCTGATCACCCAGGGCGGGGTCAGCCTGGACGGGGGCCGCGTGCAGAAGGCCGACGCGGAAGTGGCCGTGAAGGACGGACTGGTGCTGCGGGTCGGCCGCCGGCGCTTCGCCCGCATCCGCCTCGAGTAGGCGGATCGAGCAGAACGGAGGAGCCCATGGGATTGCGTGAGGACGTCACAGCCGCGATCGACGCCGCCGCGCCGGAGCTCATCGCGATGGCGAAGCGCATCCACGCCGCACCGGAAGTCGCCTTCCAGGAGGTTCAGGCCTCGCAGTGGCTGAGCGGGCTGCTGGAGTCGAAAGGCTTCCGCGTGCAGCGGGGCGTCGCCGATCTGCCGACGGCCTTCCGGGCGGAGGCGCCGGGGAAGGGGACCGGCCCGGCCGTCGCCTTCCTGGCCGAGTACGACGCGCTGCCGGAGATCGGGCACGCCTGCGGCCACAACCTCATCTGCACCGCGGCCCTCGGAGCCGGGATCGGGCTGGCCGCCGTGCGCGCCAGGATCCCCGGGACGGTCCTCGTCCTGGGCACGCCGGCCGAGGAGGGCGGGGGCGGGAAGGTGATCATGCTGGAGCGCGGGGCCTTTGCGGGCGTCGACGCCGCGATGATGTTCCACCCGGCGAGCTACACCCTGACGGACCGGCCCTCGCTCGCGTCGTGGCGGCTCAAAGTGAAGTTCCTGGGCCGCGCCGCCCACGCCGCGGCGGAGCCGGAGGAAGGGATCAACGCCCTCGACGCGATGGTGCAGATGTTCGTGAACATCGGCCTTCTCCGCCAGCAGCTGCGGGAGGACGTGCGGGTCCACGGCATCATCACCTACGGCGGGGCCGCGCCCAACATCATCCCCGACCGCGCCGAGGCGACCTTCAGCGTCCGGGCGACGGACACGGAGCACGCCCGCGAGGTCCTGGAGAAGGTGATCAACTGCGGCCGCGCGGCCGCCACCGCCACGGGGGCGACGCTGGAGGTCCAGACGAAGAAGGGGTACGACGCGATCAGGCCCAACGGCGTCCTGGCCCGTGCCTTCGCCGGCCACCTCGAGCGCCTCGGCTGGCCCCTCGATCCCCAGCCCGAGCGGAACAAGATGGGCTCCACCGACATGGGCGACGTGAGCCAGAAGATGCCGGCCATCCATCCCTACCTCATGATCGGCCGCGACATCACCGGCCACACCATCGAGTTCCGGGAGGCGGCGCTGTCCGAGCAGGGCTTCGCCGCCATGGTCACCGCCGCGAAGGCGATGGCGCTCACCGGATTGGACGTGCTGACCCAGCCCGCCCTCCTCGAGGAGGTGCGCTCCGAATTCGCCCCGGCGTGACCACCTTCCTCAAGCGGGTCCCTCCGCTGGCCTGGGTCGACGGGATCGCCATCCTCCTGTTCGTCGTGATCGGGGGGGACATCCACGGCGGCGTCAGATCGGCGGGCGTCCTGCGGACGGCGCTGTTCCTGCTGATCCCCTGGTACGCGGCCGCGGCGTTCTTCGGTCTCTACCGGGAGCCGTCGTGGCCGATCTTCCTGCGGACGTGGGGCGCCGGCATCCCGGTCGGCATCATCCTCCGCCAGATCTGGGTCGGCCGGCTGTTCACGCGCGCGACGCTGCTCTTCTTCGTCGCGGCGGCCGTTCTCACGCTCGTCTTCCTGATCGTCGCCCGCTGGCTGGCGGACCTCGCCGGCGTGGAGGAGTCGAGTTGACCCTCCATACCGGTGTGGCTATACTCGTTGTGTACTTCCCGCCGTGTGAACGTGGGCCCTTAGCTCAGGTGGTGAGAGCGCACCCCTGATAAGGGTGAGGTCCGTGGTTCGAGTCCACGAGGGCCCACCA
>DASUAK010000185.1:0-4760 GCA_035763845.1 bacterium
ATCCAGGAAGGGCTCGCCGACTGCCGCAGCGAGATGGCCGTCCGGGCCGGCGAGGAGACCTTCGTCGCGGCGACCTATGCCGCCCCGCACGAGCTGCGCGCTGTCCGCTTATCGCTCGACGACGCCCGCGCCGCGGTCGACCGCACGCGGCGCTTCTGGGAGCGCTGGGCGGCGCGCTGCACCTACGACGGACCGTACCGCGAGGCGGTGCTGCGCAGCGCCCTGGTCCTCAAGGCGCTGACCAACGAGCCGACCGGCGCCATCGTCGCGGCGCCGACCACCTCGTTGCCCGAGGCCATCGGCGGCGTCCGCAACTGGGACTACCGGTTCACGTGGCTGCGGGACGCCGCGCTCAGCCTGTACGCGCTGTTCATCCTGGGGTACGTGGACGAGGCCCACGCCTTCATGACCTGGCTGAAGCGCACGACGGCCGGGCGAGCGGAAGAGCTGCAGGCAGTGTACGGCGTCGGCGGCGAGCGATTCCTGCCCGAGGTGGAGATGGCCTGGCTGGAGGGGTACCGCGGATCCCGCCCCGTGCGCGTGGGAAACGCTGCGGCCGACCAGTTCCAGCTCGACGTCTACGGCTATCTGCTCGACACGGCGTGGCTCTACCACCGGCACGGCGGTGAGGTCGAAGGGGCGTTCTGGGACCTGATCCGCGGCGCCGTGGATGCCGTGGCCCGTCAGTGGATGGAGCCCGACCGCGGGATCTGGGAGGTGCGGGGCGCGACGCGGCACTTCGTCTCCTCGAAGGTGATGTGCTGGGTGGCCGTCGATCGGGCCATCCGGCTGGCCCGGGCGCGGGAGCTGCCCGCGGACCTGGAGCGGTGGCAGGCTTTGCGGAGGGCGATCCGCCGGCGCGTGGAGGCGGAGGGTGTGGCGCCGGACTCTGGGGCGTTCGTGCAGGCCTTCGGCGCCCGCGTGCTCGATGCGTCGAACCTGTTGATCCCTCTGGTGCGGTTCCTGCCTCCCGAGGACCCCCGCATCGTGGCGACCGTCCGGCGCACGGAGCGCGAGCTGGCGGTGGACGGACTCGTCTATCGCTACGCGGACGGCGACGGACTGCCCGGAGACGAAGGAGCCTTCCTCATCTGCACGTGGTGGCTCGTCGACAACCTCGCGCTGATCGGGGACGTGCCTCGGGCCCGGGAGCTGTTCGAGCGCACGCTCGGGTTTGCCAACGACGTCGGCCTGCTGGCGGAACAGGTCGATCCTGCGACCGGCGCGCTGCTCGGGAACTTCCCCCAGGCCTTCAGCCACATCGGGCTCATCGGGGCGGCGATGAATCTGTGGAAAGCGGGAGCCGGGTACGCCTGATCGTCCATCCGCCGCCGGGCGGCGCCCAGGATCTGCGTGCGCTCGGGCAGCACCTCCCGCGCCGCCAGCTGACGAAGGGCAGGGAAGAGCTTGCGGCGCATCAGGTCGCCGGCGCCTCCGATCACGACGATCGTTGCGGGATCCGGCACGCAGCCTCAGATGACCAGGGGGTCCCATCCGCCGTAGCGGTCCCGGATCGGTCCTCGCGGCACACTCAGAGCGATGAGCAGGAGGCCGGCGGTGAGATCGCTCAGCCGCGCGGCAATCGTCATGTCCGGGAAGAGCCAGGCGGCGATGGCAATCGCCAGCCCGATGACCACGTTCACCACGCGCAGCAGGCGCGTGACTTCCGCCCAGGCCACGAACGCGCTCACGACGGCCAGTGCCCCGAAGATGCTCTCGAACCTGAACGGCGCGCCCTGCGTCCCGAACACCCAGGGCGCGGCCACTACCCAGGTGCCGACCAGGGCGCTGCCCAGAAGGGGCCAGGTGAAGCTGGCGCCCCAGAGCATCTCCCGCCAGGAGCTCGCCGTCCAGGAGGGCCCCGGGCGGCGTGAGAGGCCGATGTCCTCCACCGCCTTCGGCAGGCTTCCGCCGATCCAGAACAGCCGCCAGGCGGAGAGGCCGGAGCGCTTCCCGATGACCAGGAACTGGATCATCGCCACGACCTCGTCCAGCGACACCGCGACCATGATCAGCATGAACAGCGCGGTGATCAGGCAGATCGTGCACCAGGCGCCGACCGCCACCGGCTGCAGCATGATCAGAACGACGCTCACGATGCCCAGGGGGATCACCACGATGCCGAACATCGCCACCATCCACGGCATCGTCCGCCAGCGGCGGCTGTCTCCCATCACCCCGGAGAGCAACTCGAGCAGATACGTGTATGCGCCCAGCCCGGCATCCGAGATGGGGAAGGCTCTGGAGACATCGGAGGTCAGGACCCGGGCGGTGCCCGCCCCGAAGATCGGATCCCAGGCGTTGGGGATGTGGCCCAGCTGGAACGACGCCATGTAGCGGGACAGGAAGAAACTGATCGTCGCCAGGGCGATGACCGGGGCGCGCTGCGGCCAGGTCGAGGGATTGTACGTCCATCCGGGCGGCACGTCCGGTCCCGGCATCTCCGTCCGCATCGGGATGATCACCGAGAACGCGGCGATCAGGATGCCGACCAGCGTGTCGTTCGCATAGGAGGCCGGCTCCGGCGCCCAGAACGCCAGCGGCGCGAATGCGACCCATAAGCCGACCAGCGCATTTGCCCACGGCGCCCAGGCCACCCGCTTCATGCTGAGGACGGCGAAGACGACCACGAGGAACCCGCTGACCATGTCGCTCCAGGCCAGCGCCGCGCTGCGATAGGCCAGGGCCACCGGGCTGAAGATGAGCCAGACGCCCAGCGGCATGACCGCGATGTGGACCCAGTGCTCGGCCAGGACGTGCCAGGCCATGAGCGGGCCGTGCCCCAGCTCCGTCACCTCGGGCGCCGGCCGGAGGCGCTCCGCCTCTTCGTACAGGTCACGCTCGTGGCGCAGCAGCGCTTCCGGCAGCTCGCGCACCAGCGCCTTGCGTTCCTGCATGGGACGCATCATCTCGATGTGCCCCTTGGGGTTGGTCTCCATCAGCCGCCGCACGTGGGCGTCGTGGCGGCGCTGCTCGGCCATCTCACGGTCGTACTCGCGCCCCAGGATCCGCTGCAAGACACGCATCTCCTGCAGGTGCGCCATCAGCTTCTGCGCGCGCTCCGGCAGCCCGGCCGGCGCCTGCCCGCGGTGCTCGTGGTCGGTCATGGAGACATCCTGTGTCCGGCGTGCGGCTGCCCGGCAGGCGGGGAGGTTTCGGTCATCCGCGCGATCTGATCGCGCAGCTCCTGCAGGCGCTCCGCGGACAGCTCTCCGGGCGGCGCCGGTGGCGCGACCGCCTGCAGCCAGGCCGGCATCTGCAGCTCGTTCTCCCGGTACCAGGCCCACGGGTCGGCCTTCAGTGCCGCGACGACCTTCGGCAGGACCTCACGCAGGCGGTGGGCGGGCTCCCATCCCACAGCGGTGCGGGCGCGGCTGATGTCCAGCTCGTAATGGTCGTCCGCCCGGTCGATCATCCAGGGCTTGACGAACGGGATGCGCCACAGGCGGAGCGCTTCCATCACCCAGGCCCCCAGCTTCGCCAGGGCCTTCGGCACGACGATGGTGGACCACCGCTCCTCCCCATGGACCAGCTGTCCCAGCAGCGTCTGCAGCTCTGCGTAGCTCAGCGTCTCGGGCTCGCCGACTTCGAGCACCAAGTCCGGTGGCAGCGACCCGCGTTGCTCGAGGAGGCGGACGTACAGGTCCACCACGTCGTCGCGGTGTACCATCGCCTGCCCGTGGCGGGGGTTGCCCGTGAACACGTAGGCGGTTGGGTCGCGCTCGAAGATCCGCTGGATCTGTCGCGGCAGCGGCGCGGAGTGCCCCAGGTCGTCGTATACGCCCGCCAGCCGCAGGATCACCGCTGGGATCTCGCCCCGCTGCTGCCGGATCACCTCTTCGGTGCGGACCTTGGAGCGTGGATACGCCCAGGTCGGCTGCAGGGGGGCGTCCTCGGTGATCGGACGGTCCGGCGCCGTCGGCGCGTGCACCAGCATCGTGCTGGAGAAGATGAACTGCTCGACGCGGAACCCTGTCTCTCGCAGCAGCCGCAGCAGCCGTCCCGTGCCGCCTACGGTGATCTTCTCATAGAGGGGGCTCGGCGCCCCTGTGAAGTCGTAGTAGGCGGCGAAGTGCAGCACTGATGCGAGCGTGTTGCCGTGCAGCTCGCGCACCGTCTCCAGGCCCCGGCGCAGGCTCGCATCGGAGGTCAGGTCAACGTAGATGCACTCCGCGCTGGGCGGGGGATGCGACGGGGCGCGCCGGTCAAATCCGACGACGGCATAGTGCTCGCTGAGCCGCCGGGCGACCGCGTAGCCGAGGTAGCCGTTGCTGCCGGTGATGAGAACCGTGCCCTCGTGGCCTTCCCTTGATGGCATATCGTCTCCGCGCTCCGGCACAGCGAGCGGATCGGACGGCCTGCTGAGGCTCCCTTCGCGCGCTCCGCTACCTCTCCTCCAGGACGCCGCCGATCGAGGATGTGAACTCCAAGGCTCACTCCGTCGGCTCATGGACCGGGGCGACCGCCGACCTGGGCAAGAACGACTTCGCGACCCCCAGCGCCCCGTCGAGGGCCGGGGGGCTGCTCGCTATCCGGGCGGGCGAGATCGCCGCTAGGCCGTCACCAGGATGACGAAGCCCAGCACCACCGCGACCACCCCCAGGACCGCCCCGGCCACCCCCCGGCGCGGCAGGTACCAGTGGCCGATGCCATTGAGCACCCGGCGGTTGGCGACGACGGCCAGGAGCACGACCAGCGGCGCGATGAAGGCGAGGTTGTAGAGCAGGAGGTAGGCCAGACGCGTCGGCAGCGGCTCGCGG
>DASUAK010000186.1:0-2925 GCA_035763845.1 bacterium
GCCGCCACCTCGCGGATGTGTCCGAGGAACTGGTTGCCCAGCCCCTCGCCGTGCGAGGCCCCGCGCACCAGCCCCGCGATGTCCACGAAGTCGACGGTGGCCTGAACGGTGCGGTCGGGTCGGGTGATCCCGGCGACGGCGGTCAGGCGGCGGTCCGGGACGGGGACCACGCCGTGGTGCGGTTCGATCGTCGTGAACGGATAGGCGGCGACGGGGACCGCGGCGCGGGTCAGGGCGTTGAAAACGGTGGACTTGCCGGCGTTCGGGAGGCCGACGATCCCGATGGAGAGGCCCACACGGTATGCGTTCTAGTGGAAGACGTGCGCCACCTGTACCTTGTTGCCGCCGGAGCGCTTGGCGGTGTACTGGGCGCGGTCGACGGCGTCCACGAGGGCGTCCACGCTCTGCCCGTCCTCGGGGCTCGCCGCGACGCCCACGCTGAGGGTCACTGAGGTGACGATGCTTTCGCCGAGGACGAACGGGTACGCCTCCACCGAGCGGCGCAGGCGCTCCGCCACGTCGTAGGCCGTCTCCTTGGCCGTGTTCGGCAGCACGATCATGAACTCGTCGCCGCCGTAGCGCGCGACCAGGTCGCTCGTGCGGCTGCCCTTGCGCAGCAGCTCCGCCACGGTGCGCAGGACCTCGTCGCCCCGCTGGTGGCCGTAGCTGTCGTTGTAGCGCTTGAAGTTGTCGATCTCGAGCATGATCAGCGAAAGGGGCTGGCCGTCGCGGCTGCAGCGCTCCAGCGCGCGCTCCATGGCCTGGTGCAGGTAGCGGTGGTTGAACAGCTCGGTCAGGCCGTCCGTGATCGCGAGGTGCTTGGCCTGCTCGTACAGCCGCGCGTTCTGGATGGCGATCGTGGCGTAGCCGGCCAGGGTGGTCAGGATGTTCATGTCGCGCGCCCCGAAGGCGGCCTTGCGCGTGCTCTCCGCGTTGAAGACGCCGATGACGCGGCCCTCGCTGATCAGGGGCACGGCGATCTCGGAGGCGACCCGCTCGTTCACCCCGATGTAGCGGATGTCCTGCCGCACGTCCGAGACGATCTCGGGCTTGCCGCTGCGCTGCACCCAGCCCGTGATGCCCTTGCCGGGCGGGATGCGGTAGCCGTGGGTGCCCTTCGGGTAGCCGTAGGTCGCCTCGACGACGAGGTCGCCGCTGCGGTCGTCGGTGAGGAGGATCGCGCCGTACTCGTACCCGAAGGCCCGGCAGGGCACCTGCACGAGGTTCTCCAGCACCGACTCCAGCTCCAGCGAGCTGCTGATCGCCTTCGCCGCCTCGTACAGGACGCTGAGCTCGTCGCGGGCCTGCTGGGCCTTCTCGTAGAGGGTGGCGTTGCCCAGGGCGATCGAGAGCTGGCGGGCCAGCGTCTCCAGCAGGGCCAGGTCGCCCTGGGTGAGGGGCCGCTCCGCGTCCTCCTCGATGTTCAGGACGCCGATGACGTGCTCGTCGTCCAGGATCGGCACCGCGGCCTCGGACCGCACGGCGGGATCGGCGGAGATGTATTCCCGCTCCCGCGTCACGTCAGGGACCAGGATCGGCTTCCCCGTGCGGGCCACGCGGCCCATCACGCCCTTGGTGAAGTGGATGCGGTCGTGCACGCGCGTGTAGCCCACCTGCGCCTGCAGCAGCAGATACTCGCCCTCGCGCCGGTAGATGGCGACGTGCGAGAAGCGGAAGGTACCGGCCACCTCGTCCACGATGCGGCGGAACAGCTCCTCCAGGTCCAGGGTGCCGGTGAGCGTGCCCATCAGCCGGTTGAGCAGATCGACCTCGGCGGCCCGGCGCTGGGCCTGGGCGAAGAGCGTGGCGTTCTTCACGGCGATGGCCGCCTGGTTCGCGATCGCCTGGGCCAGCTGGAGGTCCTCCACGTCGTACGGTCGCACCTCGTCGTGGATGAGGACCAGGACCCCGAGCTGCTCGGCGCGATAATGCAGGGGCAGCACGGCCACCGTGCGGGCGCGGCTCTCCGCGGCCCGGACGGCCTCGTCCAGCCCGGCATACAGCGCGGCGCGCAGGGCCTGCGCGCCGGGGTGGACCCGGGCGTCCTCGATCACGACGGGCTTGCTGATGTCGAAGGGCAGCCCGCTGATCGGGCCCTGCAGGGCCTGCCGCATCGCGAGGACCCGGTCGGGCGAGAAGCCGTGGGCGTACAGCTCGAGGAGGCCGTTCTGCAGGTCGCCCAGGAAGATCGCCGCCCGGTCCACGCCGAGGGCCGGCTGCGCGCCCTCCGCGATCGCCGGCACGAGCACCTCCATCTCCAGCGTCCCGGCGAGCACCGTGGACAGGCGCTGCAGCGTCGTCAGCCGCTCGACGGCGCGCCGGCTGGCTACGAACAGCCGCGCGTTCTCGATCGCCGTGGCGACCTGGGCGGCGATGGCCTCGAGGAGGCGGAGGTCGCGCTCCGTGTAGGCGAAGAAGGTGTAGCTCTGCACGGAGACGAGGCCGACCGTCTGGTCGCCCTTCATCACCGGCACGAACCTCAGCGAGGCGCTGCGCCGCTCCTCGCGGCCGACCCGTTCGAAGCGGTCAGGTTTGTCCATGTCTTCCGGCGCGCGGTTGATCAGGGTGGGCGTCCGCCGGCGCAGGATCTCGCCCATCGCGTCGCCGTGGTCGTAGGGCTGGCGGGGGAAGCGGTGGCCGGAGTCCACCAGGTACTCGAAGGTCAGCCGCTCGGCCGCGGGATCGTAGCTCGCCACGTAGAAGGCGTCCACCGACATCGCCCGCGCGATCTCCTGGTGCATCGCGGCGTACAGCTCCTCGAGGTCCAGCGTCATCGCCGCGCGCCCGATACGGTCGAGGATCTCCAGCTCGCGGTGCGCCTGCTCCCGCGTAGTGTACAGCATGAGGATGTACCCGACGAGCATGAGCGGCAGGGTCAGGATCACCGCCCCGACGGGCAGGGAGCGCACGTAGATCAGCGCCAGG
>DASUAK010000187.1:0-7277 GCA_035763845.1 bacterium
TGGCCAAGGCGCTTCTTGATCTCGCGCGACTTCGGGATGAGGCGGCAGGCCGGGTTGGTCCCCACGGCCAGCTCGGCGGCGAAGTTGCGGCCGCCGGGATCCTTGCGGTCGAGGATCGCGGCGAGCTGCTGGGCCTGCGCGCCGCCCTCGATGCGGCCGATCCGTCCGGCGTGCACCTCCATCCCGAACGGCTCGGTGACCTGCCCGATCTTCTCGATGAGATAGGGGGCGACGAGCACCCCCTCGGTGCGGCCTTCGACCGGGGCGATCGCCGCCTCGCCGTCGGGCAGCCCCGAGAACTGGCCCGGCTCGCGCGCGAAGCCGGAGAGCGCGAACGCCGGCCGGCCCGTGAGGTCGATCGTCAGATCGGTACCCTCCGGCGTCGTCAGGCGCGCCCGCTTCGCGGCACCGAGCAGCGCCACGCCCTTCCGGGTGATGCGGTCCACTTCATCGTAGTCCGCGGTCATCCCGCCGCGGACCATCATCTCTTCGTCCACCTCGCGGATGTTGCAGACGCGCGCGCCCTTGCGCAGCGCCTCTCGCTCCGCGTTGGTGTGCGTCATCGAGTGGGAGGTCTGAACGATGATGCAGTCCGCCTCGCGCATCGCCGCGGCGACCGCCTCCGGCGGCTCCTCGCCGCCCATCTCCCGGGAGGGCATCATGACCACGACGGTCTGCAGGCCGTACAGCGCCGACGTCGTGGTGAGCAGGTCGGTGATGGAGCGCGGGCGCTCGAAGTCGGTGACGATGACCAGGCGCTCCCCGGCTTTGACCGCCAGCACCTGCTCCATCATCCGGCGGGCGGTGGCCGCCATCGCCGCGGGATTCATGGCGCTCCCCTCCGGACCGCGGTGCGGCCCTGGTGGATCAGTTGAGCCCGCGCCGCGCGCCAGCCGTGCATGATGTGCTCCTCCACGAGCGCGCGGGCCCCCGCCGCATCGCCGCGCTCGATCAGCCGCACGATCGCCTTGTGCTCGGCGATGGAGCGCGACCGGCGCCCCGGGTAGGAGAGCGACTCCACCCGCAGCAGCACGATGCGGTCGCGGAGATTCATGATCAGCGACTGCAGCAGTGTGTTCCCGCAGCCCGAGGCGATCGCGTCGTGGAACGCGTTGTTCGCATCGAGCACCCCGGGCGGATTGCGCCGGGCCAGCGCGCGCTCGGACTCTTTGATCAAGGCGCGCAGGCGGTCGACGGCGGCGCCGTCCGCGCGTTTCGTGAACAGCGCCACGGCCTGGCCTTCCAGCGCGGCCCGCGTCTCGTAGAGCTGGCGGGCGCTGTCCGGCGTCGGCATCGTGACGGTCGGGCCCTTGTACGGCACAGTGGTGATCAGGCCCTCCAGCTCCAGCTTGCGCAGGGCCTCGCGGATCGGGGTGCGGCTCACGCCCATGCGGCTGACCAGCTCGCGCTCGCGCAGCCGCTCGCCGGGCTGGAAGGCTCCGACGAGGATCGCCTCCCGCAGCTTGCGGAACACGAGCTCGCGGGCCGGCAGGTTGTCGGTAACCAGCAGGTCGCTCATCCGGCCAGCGCTCCGGCGACGGCGTCGCCCACATCGGAGGTCCGGGCCCGTCCGCCGAGGTCCGGGGTCCGGACGTCCTTGCCCCGCACGACGCTCCGCAGCGCGTCGAACACCGCCTCCGCCGCGGCCGTCTCGCCGAGGTGCTCCAGCATCATCGAGGCCGTCCAGACGGCGGCCATCGGGTTGGCGATCCCTTTGCCGGCGATGTCCGGCGCCGAGCCGTGCACCGGCTCGAACATCGACGGCGCGCGCCGGGTGGGGTCGAGGTTCGCGCTGGCGGCGAGCCCCAGGCTGCCCTGGAAGGCCGCGCCGAGGTCGGTGAGGATGTCGGCGAAGAGATTCGAGCCCACCATGACGTCGAACCAGTCCGGATGCAGCACCATCTGGTACGCCGCGGCGTCGACGTGCAGCTTCCTGACCGTCACGTCGGGGTAATCCCGTCCGACCTGCGCCGCGATCTCATCCCACATGACGGCCGTGTACTGCATCGCGTTCGACTTGGTGATGTGCGCCAGATGCTTCCGGCGCTCCCGCGCGGCCTCGAAGGCGAACCGGAGGATCCGCTCGGTGCCGCGGTACGTGAAGGCGGTGGTCTGCAGCGCCACCTCGTGCGGCGTCCCCGCGTTCAGCCGGCCGCCCAGGCCCGAGTACTCGCCCTCCGTGTTTTCGCGGACGAAGAGGATGTTCACGTCCGCGGGGGTGCGGCCCGCCAGGGGCGAGGCGATCCCCTCCAGCAGGCGGATCGGCCGGATGTTGGCGTACTGGTCGAAGGCCTTGCGGATGCGCAGGAGCAGGCCCCACAGCGAGACGTGGTCGGGCACGCGCGGGTCGCCGATCGCGCCCAGGTAGATGGCGTCATGATCGCGGAGGGCCGTCAGGCCCTCCGCGGGCATCATCTCGCCATGCTGGAGGTAATGGTCGCATCCCCAGGGGAACTCAGCGGGCTCGATCGTGAACCCGAACCGCCTGCCCGCCGCGCGCAGCACCTTCAGTCCTTCCGGGATGACCTCGCGGCCGATCCCGTCCCCGGGGATGACGGCGAGGCGGTAGCGCTTCACGGCGCGCTCCCCACCAGCATCGGCATGAGGTCGCCGGCGCGGTCGAGGGCCCGGATCTCCCAGAGATGCGCCAGCGCGGACTCGGCCTGCGCGGAGGCCATGACCAGGCCGGCGCAGTCCATGAACTTCTCCCGCAGGTCGTCCCGGCTCATCGGCTTCTTCGGATGCCCCTTGGCCTTGTCCGCGAAGCCGGAGAGCTTCCGGCCGTCGCGCAGGGTGATCTCCACCTTCATCCGCATCTCGTTGTAGCCCAGGGCCTCGATCCCGGGATCGACGTAGACGTGCACGCGCTCCATCATCGCCCCGGTGCGCGGCTCGCGCACCTTGGCGTCGACGAACTGCGCGATGCCGGCCCGCCGCTCCAGCACCCCGATGGACATCTGGAACTGCAGGCTGAACTTCCCTTCCAGGGCGGTGGTGGGGCGGGTGTGGATGAGGGCGTTGGGAACGTGCGAGTTGACGCCGACGTCTATTCGCTCGACTTGGTCCGGGGTGACGTTGTGTTCCCGGACCAAGTCGAGCAAGATGTCCTGAGCCGGATGAGAAAGCGAACCCGAGGGATAGGGCTTGATCGAAATGCCCGGTTCGACGAAGAAGTAAGGATGGCCGAGCCTTCCTTCGATCTTCGCCGGATCGAACCCGCCCGCGGCCGCGCTGTAGAAGCCGCGAGCGGCCTCGAGGATGTCTTTCGCCGCGGTCCAGCCCCGCCGCGCGAGCAGCACCGCGAACACTCCGTTCTCCGCGGCGCGGCCGGCGTGGAAAGGCTTGGTCATCGTTCCGAAGTTCTCGCGCAGGCCCGCGCTCATGCTGGCCGCCAGGCCGAAGGCGCGCAGCGTGGTGTCGAGATCGCAGCGGTACAGGCGCGCCGCGGCCGCGGCCGACCCGAAGCCGCCCATCGTGGCGGTGGAGTGGAAGCCGTCGCGGTAGTGGCGGGGGTCGATCGCATCGGCGACGCGGCAGGCCGCCTCCACGCCGATGATGTACGCGTCCAGCAGCGCCGCCCCGGACGCCCCGGTCCCCTCCGCCGCGGCGAGCGCCCCGGCGAGGACCGGCACGGTGGGATGGGTGAGGAGCCCGTAGACGCTGCGCGGATCGGTGGCGAGCTGGGTGTCGTCGTAATCCATCGCGTGCCCGGCCGTCCCGTTCGCCCACGCGGCGTGCTGCAGCGGGGCGCGCAGCCGAGCGCCGAGCACGGTGGCTGCGGGCGTGCCGCCCAGCTCGCGGAGATGCGCGCGGACCAGGCGGCCGCTCTCCTCCGTCGCGCCGGAGAGCATCACGGCGATCCCGTCCACGAGATGGTTGGTGCCCAGGGCCCGGACGTCGTCGGGGATGCGCGTGGTCTCCAGCGCGAAGCGGGCGAGCTGCGCGGTCACTCCCATCACAGACACCTCGAGCGATGCGACGGCGGGGTGGGTTGGTATACAATATACCTCACGGCATTTGAAACTCCTTCAGGGGGGGCGCGGATGGCGAAGCTGGCGGTCGTGATCGGGGATCCCACCGGGATCGGGCCGGAGGTCCTGGCCAAGGCCCTGGCCGCGCGGCCCCCCGAGGACGAGATCCTGCTCATCGGCGACGAGCGGGTGTGGGAGCAGGCCCAGCGCATCGCCGGCGTCACCCTCCCTTCCCGAAGCGCGGCACGTCCGGAACCGATCACGGCCGACGGGGTTCCCTTCCTCGATGTCCTGATTCCCGACCGCACGTGGACACTAGGAGAAGTGAGCCCGGCAGCAGGACGCGCCGTGGGGACATGGATGGAAAGAGGCGTCGACCTGGCCGTGCAGGGGCAGGTCGACGGACTGGTCTTCGCCCCGTTGAACAAGCAGGGCCTGATCCGCGCCGGGTATCCCGTCCGGGACGAGTACGAATTCTGCGCGCAGCTGGCCGGGATCGAGGAGCACGACGAGATGAACGTCATCCCCCACCCCGCCGCGCCGGAGTCGGGCCGGCTGCTCTGGGTGGCCCGCGCCACCTCGCACGTCCCCCTGCGCGACGTGGCCCGGGCGGTGACGAAGGAGCAGGTGCTGCGGGCGATCCGGCTGGCCCACCGCGTGGCCCGGAGCGCGGGCGGCGACGAGCTGCGGATCGGCGTCGCCGCGCTGAACCCCCACGCCGGCGAGGGCGGCCTGCTCGGCGACGAGGAGGAGCGTGTGATCACCCCGGCCGTCGTCGCCGCGATCACCGAGGGGATCAACGCGATGGGCCCCATCCCCGCCGACCACATCTTCCGCCAGGCCCGGGCCGGCCGGTTCGATGTCGTCGTCTCGATGTACCACGACCAGGCGCAGATCGCGACCAAGCTGCTCGGGTTCGAGATGGGCGTCAGCGTCGGGACGGGGCTGCCCTTCGTCATGGCCACGCCGTCGCACGGCACCGCCTTCGACATCGCCGGCCGCGGTGCGGCCGACGCGCGGCCGATGGTTCAAGCCCTGCGGATCGCCTCCCGGCTCGCCTCCTCGCCGCAGAGCGCCTCCCGCTAGGAAGAAACGCGCCCGCCGGACGGTTCTACACAGGAAACTCCTGGAGGTGGCTCGATGGCGTCACGGCTGACCTGGCTGGCCTTGTCGGTGGCGCTGACCCTGGGCGCGAGCGCGGCATACGCCGCCTCGGACCGGGTCACGCTGCGGCACTACGGGCAGGCGTTCTTCGTCCTCACGACGGGTGGGGGCACCCGCATCGCCCTGGACCCGTTCGGCAGCATCGGCTTCCCGATGCCCTCGGGCGTCGAGGCCGACGCGGTCTTCATCACCCACGAGCACGGAGATCACAACAACGCGGCCCTCATCGGCGGCGGGGCGAAGGTCTTCCGCGGGCTGACCACCAATCCGGCGGGCTGGACGCCCATCCGCGAGCGCATCGGCGACGCGCTGGTCTACAGCGTGCCGGCCTTCCACGACGATCAGGGCGGCACGACCGGGCGCGGCTTCAATACGATCTTCGTCATCGATGTCGGTGGGCTCCGCCTGGTGCATCTAGGGGATTTGGGCCAGACCGAACTGACCGCGGCCCAGCTTGCGGCGCTGGGCCGCGTACATGTGCTGATGATCCCCGTCGGCGGGGCGCCGTTCACGATCGGGGCGGAGCAGGCCACCAGGATCACCGAGCAGCTGCAGCCCCGGGTCGTAATCCCGATGCACTACAAGACGGCCGCGCGGCCGACCTGGCCCGGCGCGGACGAGCAGGGCTTCCTGGCGGGCAAGAGCAACATCCAGCGCATCGGCACGACCGTGACCCTCTCGCCGTCGGCGCTCCCGGGCGAGCGGCAGATCCTGGTCATGGCGTACCAGTAGGTTGCATGCGTACGTCCTGCTGACCCTGTCCGCCCTCTGCTTCGGGGGGACCTGGGTCGCAGGTCATCTGGCCGTGGAAGCGCTGCCGCCGCTGACGATCGCGGCGGTGCGCTTTCTCATCGCCTCCGCGCTGCTGTGGAGCTGGGCCCGGCTTTCGGGCCAGCGGGGCCGCGGGATCACGCGCGCCGACCTGCCGGTCATCCTGCTCATGGGCGCGAGCGCCATCGCCGTCTACAACGTCCTGTTCCTGTACGGCCTCACGCTCGCCCCGGCCAGCGACGGCGCCATCATCGTGCCCGGCCTGGCCCCCATCTTCACCGTGCTCGTGGCCTGGCCGGCGCTGCGCGAGCGGATCACCCCGCGGGAGGCCCTGGGCTTCGCGGTCGGCTTCATCGGCCTGTACTTCGTCGTCCGTCCCGGCGCGGAGGCGGCCTCGAACCGGCTGCTCGGCGACGTGTTCTTCATCCTGGGCGCGCTGTGCTGGGGCGTCTACACCGTGGCCTCACGGGTCGCGACGCGCCGCTTCTCCGCCGTCTCGACGACGCTCTACGCGGCGGTCGCCGGGACGTTGATGCTGATCCCCTTCAGCATCGCCGAGCGGGGATGGCAGCCGCTCGCCGCCGCGCCCGCGCCGGCCTGGCTGGGACTGCTGTTCCTCGCCACCTTCGGCACCGTCTTCGCCTTCGTGTTCCTCAGCGAGGGCATCAAGCGCATCGGCGCCGGGCCGGCCAGCGCCTTCGCCTTCCTGGTGCCGATCGTCGGCGTCGTTTCGTCCGCCCTGCTGCTGGACGAGGTGCTCACGGTGCCGATGGTCGCCGGCGGGGTCCTCGTGCTGCTGGGATTGTGGCTCGTGCAGCGGCATCCGGCTCCGGCCCGGGGGCAGGCGGCGCGCCAGGGGTCATAGAACCCCGGGCTCATGGGAAAGCCCGGGACGCCCGACGAGAACTGGATGAACCGCTTCTACGCGGTCGCCAACCGGGTGATCATCGACCACGGGCTCGTGGACAAGCTGGTCGGTGATGAAGTCATCGCCCGCCTCCTCCGCCTCGCCCCGCCCCCGGCCGCGGCCGCGGGATGATCCGCGTCCGCCGCGCCGGCGACGTCACCCAGCTGGCGATGGCGCGCACCGTCTTCGGCCGTCCCCTGTACGTGGCGTGCGCCTACTACGTCGACGGCCTGCTGCTGGACGACGGACCGCCGGTGACGGCCCCGGAGCTCTCCCGCATCCTCGTCGGTCTCGACGTCCGGCAGGCCATCCTCACCCACGCTCATGAAGACCACGCGGGGGCCACGCCCCTGCTCGAACGGCGCGGCATCACGCCCCTCGCGCATCCGCTGGCCCTCGGCATCCTCGCCCATCCGCCCCACCAGCGCCCGTATCAGTGGATCACGTGGGGCCGGCAGCCTGTC
>DASUAK010000188.1:0-7503 GCA_035763845.1 bacterium
CTGACGATGATCGTCTTCAGCGGGGAGATGGACCGCCTGGTCGCGGCGTTCAACATCGCCACCGGAGCGGCCGCGTCGGGGATGGACGTCACGATGTTCTTCACCTTCTGGGGGCTGCAGGCTCTCAAGAAGCCCGCCCACACCGGCCGCAGTCTGATGGGCCGGATGCTGGGAGGATTCCTGCACGACATCGATGGGGTCGGCCCGAGCAAGATGAACTTCGGCGGTGTCGGCCGGTGGATGTTCAAGACGATGATGAACAGCAAGCGGGTCACGCCGCTGGCCGAGCTGCGGGCTCTGGCAGCGGAGCTCGGGGTCCGGATGCTGGCCTGCCAGATGAGCATGGACGTGATGGAGATCCGGCGTGAGGACATGATCGACGAGGTGAGCGACGTGGCGGGGGTGGCGGCGATGCTCGAGGTGGCGTCACAGTCCAAGGCCACGCTGTTCATCTGAGGATGGAGGGGGAACGGACGATGGCAACCATGCAGGCGGTCAAGACGATCGACCTCAAAGGCCTGCTCTGCCCGATCCCGGTGGTGAAGGTGGCCCAGGCCATCAAGACCGTCGCCGTCGGTGAGGTGATCGAGGCCGTGGCCACCGACCCCGGCGTGATGGCGGATATCCCGGCCTGGTGCCGGACCACGGGGCACGAGCTCGTGCGGATCGGGCGCGAGGACAAGCTCATCACCTTCGCCGTGAAGCGGGCGAAGTAAGATGCCCGCGGCGTGGGCGGTCATCCTGATCGCAGCGGCGGCCCTGGGCGGGGCCGGCATCTGGCTCCGCCTCCGGTGGCTGCTGGCGCGCCCGTGGCGTCCCGACCAGGCACGCGAGGCCGGATCTCCGGCCGCCGGCGTCCGCTACGCCTTCACCAGGGGGATGGCGCCCTGGGCGAAGGAGAGCACGCGGATCCACCTGCTCGCCTACCTGCGCGGCGTCGTCTTCCACCTGGGGATCGCCGCGGGCTTCCTGGCCCTCGCCCTGGTCCCGTGGCGGGACGCGGCTCCGGGCGCGGTCCGCTGGCTCCTCATCGCCGGCACCCTGGTCGGCGCCCTGGCCGGCTGGGGCGGGTTCGCCGTGCGGTTCATCGAGCGCAACCTTCGTGCGGTGAGCACCCCGGACGATCTGGTCTCCGTGGCTTTGGTCAGCGCGTTCTTGACCGCCGCCGCATCGGCCTGGTGGGATCCGCGCTGGAGCGCGGCCTTCTATGCGCTGGCTGCCGCCACGCTCCTGGCCATCCCGCTCACCAAGATCCGGCACTGCATCTACTACGGCTTCTCGCGGTACTACTTCGGCCTGTTCTACGGCCGCCGCGGGGTCATCGGAGGCGCTCAGCATGAATGAGGTCGTGACCACGGCGCTCGGCGCGCTGGAGCGCGCGCTCGACCGGCGGCTGGTCGCCGCCCTCGAGGTCTGCGCCCGCTGCGGGATCTGCGCGGAGTCCTGCCACGTGTACGCCTCCGAGCCGAAGCCCGCCCACGTGCCCGCGGCCCGGGCCGAGCGGGTCCGCGCGGCGTACCGGCGGAGGCACGACCCGATCGGGCGGCGCTTCCCCTGGCTCGTCGGCGCGGGGGATCTCACGGAGGAGGGTCTCGACGGCCTGGTCGATACGGCGTTCGCGTCGTGCACGCTGTGCCGGCGCTGCACGATCAACTGCCCCTTCGGCGTCGACACCGCCCTGATCATGCGCGCCGCCCGCTCGATGCTCACCGCGGCCGGCAAGGCGCCGGAGATGCTGGTGATGCTGGCCGACGCGGCGATCTCGCGGGGCGAGATGGCCGACGAGTTCCGCGAGGTGTTCCGGGAGATGGTCGCGGGGCTCGAGACCGACGCCCAGGAGCGTCTGGGCGATCCGAGCCTGCGCATCCCGCTCGACCGCGAAGGCGCGGAGATCCTCTACGTGGGCCTCTCCGGGGCGCACACCATCGTGCCCGCGGCCATCCTCTTCCATGCCGCCGGAGCGGACTGGACCCTCAGCATGTTCGAGGCCAGCAACTACGGGCTGTTCCTGGGCGACCCTACGAAGGCCAAGGCGATCGCGAAGCGCATCGTGGACGAGGCGGTCCAGCTCGGCGTGAAGGATGTCGTCCTCACGGAGTGCGGGCACGCCTATGCCGCGCTGCGCTGGGAAGCCCCGAACTGGTTCGGCGGCGAGCTCCCCTTCCGCGTACGCAGCATCGTCGAGGTGCTGGCCGACTACGTGCGAGACGGCCGCCTCGTGCTGGATCCCTCGGCGAACACCGAGCCGGTGACCTATCACGACTCCTGCAACCTGGCGCGGAACGGCGGGCTGATCGAGGCCCCGCGCATCGTACTGCGGGCCGCCGTGGCGAACTTCGTCGAGATGACGCCGAACGGCAAGGAGGCCTTCTGCTGCGGCGGCGGCGGGGGCCTGGTGGCCGTGCCGGAGTGGTTCGAGACCCGTATGCGGGCCGGCCGGAAGAAGGCGGGGCAGATCCGCGCCGCGGGGGCGCCGGTGGTTGCGACCTCCTGCGAGAACTGCAACCTGCAGCTGACCGACCTGAACGGCTACTACGCCCTGGGCGTGAAGGTCACCGGCCTGATGGAGCTGGTCGTGAACGCCCTGCTCGCCGCCAGGCGCCGGCAGCGCCTCCCCCTGGAAGACGCCGCCTAGGATCCCTCGAGGCCTGCCAGGTAGCGGTCGATCGCCGCGGCCGCGGCGCGGCCGTCCACCAGCGCGGTCGTGACGAGATCCGCGCCCCGCACCACGTCGCCGCCCGCGAAGACCCCCGGGATGCTCGTCATCGCGTTCTCGTTTACGGTGTACGTCCCCCAGCGCGTGCGCGCGGGCCCGTCCGCCGAGGGTACCGGGCTGCCGTCGAAGCCGAAGGCAAGGATCACGAGGTCGGCATCGATCTCGAAATTGCTGCCCTCCACGGGCACGGGCTTCCGGCGGCCCTCCTCGTCGGGCTCGCCGAGCTCCATGTGGATGACTTCGATTCCCCGCACGCCGCCCGCGCCGTCGTCCAGGAAGCGCACCGGCGCCTTCAGCCACTCGAAGACGACCCCTTCCTCCCGGGCCGCCTGCACCTCCCGGCGGCTCCCGGGCATGTTCGCCTCGTCGCGCCGGTAGACGCAGGTCACCGAGGCCGCGCCCAGACGGCGGGCCGTCCGCAGGCAGTCCATCGCCGTGTCGCCCCCGCCCAGGACGACGACGCGCAGGCCGATCAGATCGTCCTCCGGATCGCCCTCGTCGGGGTTGTTGCGCACCAGGAAGGGCAGGGGGTCCTCGATGCCCTCCAGCTCCATCCCGGGCAGCGACGGGCGCTTGGACGCAGTGGCGCCGGTGGCGACGTACGCCGCGGCGTAGCCGCCGCCCAGCAGCTCCTCGAGGGTCACGTCCACGCCGACCTGCGTCCCGCAGACGAACTCGACCCCCAGGCGCTCCAGATACTCCGCACGGCGGTCCACCACTGCCTTCTCGAGCTTGAAGCGCGGGATGCCGTAGCGAAGGAGTCCGCCGGGTCTCGCCGCTGCTTCGTAGACGGTCACGCGGTGTCCCCGGCAGACCAGCTCTTCTGCGCAAGCCAACCCTGACGGCCCTGAACCCACAACCGCGATCCGATGCCCGGTGGATGGGGCGCGCTCCGGCAGCGGCAGCCCCTCCTGCGCGAAGGCGTACTCGTTGATGAACTTCTCGATCGCTCCGATCGCTACAGCCGGATGCTTCACTCCGACGATACAGCTCTCCTCGCAGAGGCGGTCCTGGGGGCAGATCCGGCCGCAGATCTCCGGCATGTTGCTGGTGGTCCGGGACAGGTGCGCGGCCTCCAGGAAGCGGCCCTCCGCGGTCAGCACCAGCCAGTCCTTGATCGGGTTGTGCAGGGGGCAGGCGCGCACGCACGGAGGCTTGGCGCACTCCACGCAGCGGGAGGCCTCGGCTAGCGCCTCCTCCGGCGTGTAGGTCAGGCTGACCTCGCAGAAGTCGCCCACCCGCTCCTGCGGCGGACGCTTGCGGATGGGGATGTGGGGCAGCTTCAGCCGGTCGCGTTTCTCCACGTGCGGCATGCGCGCCCTCCCGGGGCTGGATTCGCCTCGCAGTATAGCGGCCGCAGCGGGCATCCCCGCATCAGGCCGACGAGGGGTTCTGAATAGGGCGTGGGCCTGATGGAGCGCGCTACCCCCGGTGCTAGGCTGGCTCTGGACTACGATCTTCCATGGGGTGGAGCCATGAGTCTGCGTGACGAGGCCCTCGAGTACCACGCGAAAGGCCGTCCGGGCAAGATCCAGATCGCGATCACCAAGCCGTGCGCCACCCAGCGCGACCTGTCGCTGGCGTATACGCCGGGCGTCGCCGAGCCCGTGCGTGACATCGCCGAGGATCCGCTTGAGGCGTTCAAGTACACCGCCCGCGGCAACCTCGTCGCCGTAGTGAGCAACGGCACGGCGATCCTGGGCCTCGGCAACCTGGGCGCCCTGGCCAGCAAGCCCGTGATGGAAGGCAAGGGGCTGCTGTTCAAGCGCTTCGCCGACGTGGACGTCTTCGACCTTGAGCTCGATACGACCGACCCCGAGGAGATCGTCCGCATCGTCAAGGCCCTGGAGCCCACCTTCGGGGGCATCAACCTCGAGGACATCAAAGCGCCGGAGTGCTTCTACATCGAGGAAAAGCTGAAGGGGATGATGGACATCCCCGTCTTCCACGACGACCAGCACGGCACGGCGATCATCACCGGCGCCGCCCTGCTCAACTACGTGGAGCTGGCCGGCAAACAGCTGGACAAGATCCTCGTGGTGATCAGCGGGGCCGGCGCCTCGGCCATCGCCACCGGCGAGCTGTTCATCAAGCTGGGCGTGCGGCGCGAGCACATCATGCTGGTGGACACGAAGGGCGTCGTCTACGCCGGGCGCGCCGAAGGGATGAACCCCTACAAGGCCCGCTTCGCGGTGAAGACCGACCGGCGCACCCTGGCCGACGCGCTGCGCGGCGCGGACGTCTTCGTCGGGCTGTCCGCGGCCAACATCGTGACGAAGGAGATGGCCAAGGCGATGGGGCCGAAGCCATTCATCTGCGCCATGGCCAACCCTGATCCGGAGATCACCTACGACGACGCCAAGGCGGCGCGCCCCGACGCTTTCGTGGCCACGGGGCGCTCGGACTTCCCCAACCAGGTGAACAACGTCCTGGGCTTCCCGTTCATCTTCCGCGGCGCCCTGGATGTTCGCGCCAAGGCCATCAACGATGAGATGAAGATCGCGGCGAGCAAGGCCCTGGCCGCCCTGGCCCGCGAGGACGTGCCGGACGTGGTGCTGCGCGCCTACGGCCTGGAGTCGCTGCGCTTCGGGCCCGACTACCTGATCCCCAAGCCGATCGACCCGCGCGTCCCGCTCTGGATGGCGCCCGCGGTGGCGGAGGCGGCGATGGCCACGGGCGTGGCCCGCCGCTCGGTCGACATCCAGGCCTACCGCGAGGAGCTCGCCCGCCGGCTGGTCCGTGGGCGGGAGGCGCTGAGCGTGGTGTTCAGCAAGGCCCGCACCGCCCCGCGCCGCGTGGTCTTCTCGGAGGGCGAGGAGCCCAAGATCATCCGCGCCGCCGCGGAACTGTACCGCGAGGGGATGGCCCTGCCCATCCTGCTCGGGCGGGAGCCGGTCGTGCGCACGCGGATGGAAGAGCTGCACATCAAGCTGCCGCTCGAGGTGATCAACCCCGAGACCTCGCCGAAGCTCGATGCCTATACGGCCGCGCTGTTCGAGACGCGCCAGCGCAAGGGCGTGACGAAGCGGGAGGCCCGGGCGCTGCTGCGGCAGCCGAACTACTTCGGAGCGATGATGGTCCGCGCGGGCGACGCGGAGGCGTTCGTGGCCGGCCTCACCTACCACTATCCGGACGTCATCCGGCCCGCCCTGCAGGTGATCGGCGCCGATCCCTCCGTGTCCCGGGTGGCCGGCCTGTACCTGATGATCCAGGGCAGCCGGGCCTGCCTCATCGCCGATCCGACGGTGAACGTCGACCCCAGCGCCGAGGAGCTGGCCGACATCGCGATCATGGCCGCGGACAAGGCCCGGGAGTTCGACATCACGCCGCGGATCGCCATGCTGTCGTTCAGCACGTTCGGCAGCACCCGCCATCCGCGGACTGAGAAGGTGGCCCAGGCCACCGCGCTGGTCAAGCAGCGCCGGCCGGACCTGATGGTCGACGGCGAGCTCATGGTGGATGCCGCCCTCGACCCGGCCCTGCGGCGCGGCGACCATCCCTTCAGCACGCTGGTCGGCGAGGCCAACGTGCTGATCTTCCCGAGTCTGGAGGCGGCCAACACGGCGTACAAGCTGCTGGCCGCCCTCGGCGGGGCCACGGCCGTGGGGCCGATCCTGATGGGGATGGCGCGTCCGGTGCACGTGCTCAGCCGGGGAGCCGAGGTCGCCGACATCGTCAACATCGCGGCGATCGCGGTCGTGGATGCGCAGGAGGCCACACGCCTGCGCGATCTCGCGCGGGGCGTGGCCTGAGAGGAGGCCGTGCGATGAGTCCTCTGCCAGCGAAGGCGATCATGACGGCGCCCGTCATCACCGTGCCGCCGGAGATGCCGGTGCGCGACGCGGTGCGGATCCTGATCGACCGGCACATCAGCGGGCTCCCTGTCATCGACGCCGCGGGCCGCCTCGTCGGCATCGTCACGGAGGCGGACCTGCTCTACAAGGAAGCGACCCCCAAGCCGGCCGAGCCCCTGCTGCGGTGGTTCGGGCGCTCGCTGTGGCTGGAGCGGCTGACGGGGCCCTACCGCAAGGCGGAGGGCCGCACCGTCGCCGACGTGATGACCCACAACGTCATCACGGCCGGCGAGGAGACGCCGGTGCACGCGCTGGCCTCCCGGATGGTGCGCTTCGGGGTGAACCGCCTGCCGATCGTGCGGGAGGACGGGACCGTCGCCGGCATCGTCACGCGGGCCGACGTGCTGAAGGTCTTCCTGCGCGGCGACGAGCTGCTCGAGCGCGAGGCCCGCACGATCCTCGACGAGTTCCTAATCTTCGGCGAGGAGGTGGGGGTCAGCGCGTCGCGCGGAGTCTACGCCCTGCGCGGGGTGGTGGGCAGCCCCGGCCGCCGGCAGGGCCTGCTGACGCGGCTCTGGGGCGTGGACGGCGTCGTGGCCATCGACGACCACGACCTGAAGGAGGCGTTCCAGGAATCGGCCGCCATGTGGGAATAGACGGCTGAGCGTATGGGTGCCGTTGTGATCCCGGCGGCCCGGCCTCGAGCCGGGCCGCTGTGTTTTCCGGCGCGCCTCTCCCCGGCCAAATCCGGTCTCGGACCGATTGCAGGGGTCAGGGTTGAGGTGGCGTAGTGACAGTGAGATTCCCCGCGGAGGAGTGCCCATGCCGGAGAACGGCTATCTGATCGACGTTCGACAGGTCGTCAAGCGCTTCGAGACGGCGGCCGGCGTCTTTACCGCCCTCAAGGGCGTGAACCTCCGCGTCAATCCCGGGGAGTTCGTGGCCGTGGTCGGCAAGTCGGGCAGCGGCAAGTCCACCCTGATCAACATGATC